>JBKKCR010000056.1:0-7456 GCA_046712825.1 Actinomycetota bacterium
AGGTGGGCGACGATCTCGATCTCGTTGTCGTCGGGCCAGTCGACGCCGCAGATGAACGTGATCATGTCGAAGCGACAGCGGCCGCAGTTCTTGAGATGGCGAGCGAACTCCTGCCACTTCGCGGAAGGCACCCAGACCGAAAGCTGCCCGAATTGAAGCTCGTGCCGCTCGACGGCGGAAGCGTCGACCTCCTGGAGGTGGGCGACGAGCTCTTCGGTCGTCATCGGTTCGAGAGATCCACCGGGCCGATGTTGCCTCCGACGACGATCGGCTCGCGATCGGCGCGCTCGAACCGCTCCTTGAGCGATTCTTTTCCGATCTCTTGCTGGAGACGAAGGATGCCCTCGAGCAGCGCTTCCGGTCGCGGCGGGCAGCCCGGCACGTACACGTCCACCGGGACGATCTGGTCGACGCCCTTGGTGACCGAATAGGAATCCCAATAGGGGCCGCCGCAGTTCGAGCAGGAGCCGAAGCTGATCACGTACTTGGGCTCGGGGATCTGCTCGTATACGCGCTTGAGCGCCGGCGCCATCTTGTCGGTGAGCGTGCCGGCGACGACGAGAAGGTCGGCTTGGCGCGGTCCGTGGGCGACCGGGATGACGCCGAGGCGGATGAAGTCGTGCCGTGAGGTTGACGCCGCGATGAGCTCGATCGCGCAGCATGCGAGCCCGAAGTTCATGACCCACAGCGAGTACTTGCGTCCCCAGTTGAGGACGAACTTGATCGGCTGCGGTACCTCGACCTTGTCGATCAGGCCCACGGGGCACCTGCTAGATCCACTCGAGCACCTTTTTCTTCCATGCGTAGAGAAGCCCGATGGCGAGGATCCCGATGAAGATCACCATCTCTACCAGCACCTGACCCGGGTTCGGGAGGTCCTCGAACACGACTGCCCAGGGGAACAGGAACACGCTTTCCACGTCGAAGATGACGAACAGGAACGCGAAGATGTAGTAGCGGATCTGGGTTTGGCTCCAGCCCTGGCCCACCGGATCGATGCCGCATTCGTACGTGGTGAGCTTCTCCGGGCGATCCTTGCGGGGCCGCACGAGACGGTTGAGGAAGAACACGCCGCTGACGAGGAGGGCCCCCGTGACGGCGACCGCCCCAACGGTCCCGTACTGCCAGAAGTAGTCCGTCACTCCCGCCCCCTACGGTCCCGACAAATAGGGCTTCGTTCGTTGCCCCGATCGCAGCGTTTGGGCTGCTCTCGGGCCATGTGAGCGCTCGTGAAAACCATCACGAGCGTGACGCGCGGCATTCTAACCCAGGCGGTGATGCGCCCCAAAAGCGGAGCGAACCTCGACCTGCCCGAAGGTACCTGGACGACCGGTCCGCTCGGGTGTATTGGGACCGGAGGGAGCAGGAGTAGAGGTCTGTATGGGCAAGACGATCGCATCCCTTGGGACCGTAGCGGCACTCGTCATCTCTGCCTGCACGAGTGCGCACGAGGTTCCCAAACCGAGCCCAAGGCCTTCCGTGGAAGCCATCCCGCAACCGACCAAGCAACCCGCTTCCCTCGGTTTCCGTGGGGAATCAGTGCTCTACGAGTACAACTTCGGTGGCACGGATGATGTCGGGGGATTCGGAGCCCTCACAGGAACAAGCGGGACCTTCCGAACCGACATCGCGGGAACACACCGGGTGCGTCTCGACGACGCGACGGTAGAGGCAGAGCTCATCCCCTCGAGGGACGGCGCGATGATCGCCCGTAGGACTCGAGAGTCGTTGTCGATTGCTTCGGCGACACATCCGATGCATTTCATGGAGATCGCAAGCGTTACGCGGCCGAACACCTCGATCTCGAGCATCGCATGGGACTCGGACGGCAAGGCGCTTGCTTACGTGTCGCGCTTCGGGACATCGTCTCACAGCAACCCCGGCATACTCGTCCACAGCTTCTACCTGATAGACGCCGACGGCCGAAACCGGCGCTTGATAAGCAGGGTCTCTACGTTCCTCGGCGCCGAGCTCCACGCGTATGACTCCGCCAACCACCATCTCTACTGGTTCTACTCGGGTCCGGGCGCTCCCCGATTCCGATTGAGCCGAATGGATACCAAGACCGGCAGCACGTCCCGCATCTTTCCTAAGCAGCTCGAAGACATCACTTTCTCTTTCAACGACTATGCGATGACTCTCGATTTCCAGACGCTTTTCTACTCGACCGCTACGGAGATTGTTGAATTCTCAATGACGAGCGGCACGAGAAGAACGATCTACGAAGCCGATCGAGCCGGCCTCCATAAGAAGCAACACCGCGAGATTCGGCGGATGTTCCTGATGCCAGATGGCGAGGAGATCGTGTTCGTGCAGTACACATCGCCAGGTCGCACAGCACCGAGCCAAACGACTACGTACCGGCTTGATCTCGAGACCGGGCATCACATGACCATGTTCCCAGATCCGCTGAATTCGACGGAGGTCATGTCCGTCTCCCCCAGCGGCCGATACATGTGGGTTGAACATTGCTCAAACTGCTACACGAATGGAGGTTGGAAGCAGATCAGCCCCGAGTACCTTGTCATCGATAACGTGACCGGACGCGAGTCCACGATCCTCCGGTCGCGCGTGGATCATTTCCCAGGACTGTACCCGCGGGAGCACGCGATCGAATCCGCGCGCTTCATCTGCTGGTTGAGCGCCTAAACGCTCAACGAGATCGGCCGATCAGGAAGTCCGCGAGCTGCTCCAGCGCTTCACGTCCTGGACTGTCCGGGATGCTAGAGAGCGACTCCTTCGCGCGGGCAGCCCACGAAGTCACCGACTCAACCGCGAGCTCGATCGAGCCGTTGGTTCGCAGCAGCTCGAGCGCGGCGTCGACATCTCCACTCGCCAACGCGGCGCGCAGCTCGTCCCCGCGCGGCACTCGTCCCGCGAGCGTCTCCAGCACGGGGAGGGTCCAGACGCCCTCGCGGATGTCGGTGCCGGGGGTCTTGCCCGACTCCTCCTCCCGGCCGGCGATGTCGAGCACGTCATCGGAGAGCTGGAAGGCCACCCCGACGGCCCGGCCGAACTCGGTCACCGCCTCGACCTGCGCCTCGGGGACCCCGGCGAGCCAGGCGCCGAGCCGGCACGACGTGGCGAGGAGCGCGGCCGTCTTGCGCTCGACGACGGCGAGGTAGCGCTCGACCGTCTGGCGGTCGGTGCCGGCGTGGTTGGTCTCCATGATCTGGCCCTCGCACAAAAGGCCGATCGTGTCGGCGAGGACCTGGCTGACGTAGGTGCCCAACTCGGCGGCGAGACTGGACGAGCGCGCGAAGAGGTAATCGCCGGTCAGGATCGCGACGGAGTTGTCGAAGCGGACGTTGGCGCTGGGTGCGCCCCGGCGCAAGAGCGCCTCGTCGATGACGTCGTCGTGGTACAGCGTCGCGAGATGGGTGAGCTCGATAGCGGCCGCACAGGGGATGAGCCGCGGATCCTTGGCGTCGCCGAGGTGGCCGGCCAGCAGCACCAGCATCGGACGGAACCGCTTCCCTCCGGCCTCGAGCAGATGCGACGCGGCCTCACGCACGAAGGGGTCGCTCGAGTCGACTGCCTCGCGGAGCGTCCCCTCGACGAGGTCCAGATCGGCCCGGACGTCGACGTCGACGACGGCGGTCGGATCGTTGCCTTCGGGCATGGCCGCACCCTACCGGAGCAAGGGTGCCCCCATCTCGACGGAGGCCTTTGTTCCTCAGCCCACCCCCGGCTCGCCGTCGAAGAAGTCAACGAGGCCAGTCTCCAACGAATACTCGGCACCAACGACGACGAGTCCATCGTTTCGGATCAGGTGCTCTAGGACTTCCGAACCGTGTCGCAATTGGTTTGCGGAGGCGCGGATGTTCGCCCGAACGGCCTGCTGAATCAGAGCATCCGGGTCGTGACTGAGCTCTAGGGCCAACGCTTCCACGGACGGTCGAACGCGATCCACGATCGAACGCAGATGCGGCGACTGGTTACCTGCCGGCAGCTGAAGCTCTTCCAGAGTTGCCAGAACGGCGCCGCACTGGGAATGCCCGAGAACCACCACCAGCCGCGTGCCGAACCGCGCCGCGGCGAACTCGACGCTACCTACTTGGGAAGAAGCGACGATGTTGCCGGCAACGCGGATCACGAACAGGTCGCCGAGGCCTTGGTCGAACACGATCTCGGCCGGCACCCGCGAATCGGAACATCCGAGGATGATGGCGAACGGCTCCTGACCCGTCGTCAATTCGTTGCGGCGCGTTTGGCTCGTAAGTGTCTCTGAGCTCCGAACGTCAGATACGAAGCGCAGGTTCCCCTCTCGCAGACGCTCCCATGCTTCTCGCGCTGAGATCATCGGGGATCAGTCCATCCGGCAGGCTAACCGGTGAAGATCCCTGCGTTGCGTGCGAGCTGGATCAGGCCCTGCGGCCAGACGCCGACGGCGACGGTGACCGCGGCCGCGACGCCGAGGCCCATGGTGAGCGCGGTCGACTGCCCGAGCCCGGCGTCCCCAGGCGCGGGTTCTTGGAGCCACATCGCGACGATCACCTTGAGGTAGAAGAAGGCCGCGATGGCACTCGTGATGACGCCTACCACGACGAGCCCGGTCTCCCCGGCTTCGACCGCCGCGGAGAACACGAAGAACTTGCCCATGAAACCCGCCGTCGGCGGGATGCCGGCGAGCGACAGCAGGAACAAGGTCATGAGCCCGGCGAAGAGCGGGTGGCGCTGGCCGAGGCCGGTCCATTCGTTGAGATGGAGCCGCTCGCGGCCTCCCGGCGCGCTCGCGATGATCGTGGCGAACGCGCCGAGGGTCATGAACGCGTATACGAGCAGATAGAACAGGGCGCCGGCAGTGCCGTCCCGGTTCGCCGCGATCACGCCGATCAGCACGTAGCCGGCGTGCGCGATCGACGAATAGGCAAGCAGGCGCTTCAGGTCGGTCTGCGTGATCGCCACCACGGCGCCGACGGTCATCGTCAGGACCGCGACGATCCAGAGCACCGGCCTCCAATCCCATTGCAGCGGCCCGAGGCCAACCTGGAAGACCCGCAACAACGCGATGAAGCCGGCCGCCTTGGTGCCGGCGGCCATGAAGCCGGTGACCGAGGTGGGCGCGCCCTGATAGACGTCGGGCGTCCACATGTGGAACGGCACCGCGGCGACCTTGAAGCCGAAGCCCACCGCCAGCAGGCCCATCGCGAAAAACATCAAACGCGGGTTCACGGCCGCGGCGACCTGCGAGATCGCGGATATGTTCGTCGTGTTGGTGGCGCCGTAGATCAGCGCGATCCCGTAGAGGAGGAACGCGGACGAGAACGCGCCCAGCAAGAAGTACTTCAGCGCGCTCTCCTGCGACGCGTCGTCCCGCCGGGCGAACCCGGCGAGGACGTACAGGCAAAGCGAGAGCAGCTCGAGCGCGAGGAAGACCAACAAGAGGTCGTTCGCGGCGGCGAGCAACGTCATACCGGCCGTGCAGAAAAGGATGAGGGGGTAATACTCGCCGCGGTGGATCCGGCGATGCGACAGGTAGTGGTAGGAGATCACCACCGTCATCGCGCAGGTGGCGAGCAAGATGAGCTTGCCGAACAGCGCGACGCCGTCGACGGCCAGCGTCCCCTGCATGACGACGTCGCGCGTGTCCTTGAGGTCGAAGGTGAACCACGCGGCCAGCCCGACGCTCGCCAGCGTGAAGAACGCAAGGATCGCGCGCCGGACTCGCGGCCGGAAGGCGTCGATCAGCAGCGTGAGGATGCCGCCGCCGACGAGCGCGAGCTCGGGGGCGATGGCGCGCCAAGCGATCTCGGGCGTCTCGAACATGGTCAGCCGCCCGTCCCGGGCGAGGCGTCCTGCAGCGACGCCACCGGCTCCTGTTGGACGACGCGCGCGCGGACGCGCTCGAGCGAAGGCTCCATCCGCTCGAGGAAGGGCTTGGGCCACACGCCCATCAGGATGATCAGTCCCACGAGCGGCACGAGCGCAACGGCCTCGCGCAGCGTCACGTCGGGGATGAGGCGGTTCTCCTCGATCGTGAGTGGTCCGTGGAACACGCGCTGGTACGCCCAGAGGAGGTAGACCGCAGCGAAGATCACGCCGGTTGCCGCGATGACCGCCCAAACGCGGTTCCGCGCGAACGCCCCCAGGATCACCAGGAACTCCCCCACGAACCCGTTCAGCCCCGGCAGTCCCAGCGACGACAGCGCGACGATGAGGAACAGTCCGGCGTAGACCGGGGCAGTGGTGGCCAGCCCGCCGAAGTCCGAGATCTCTCGCGTATGCCGACGCTCGTAGAGCATGCCTACGAGAAGGAACAGCGCACCCGTCGACAGCCCGTGGGAGATCATCTGGAACGTCCCGCCGCTCAGGCCCTGGATCGTGAACACGAAGATGCCGAGCACGACGAACCCGAGGTGCGAGATCGAGGAGTACGCGATCAGGCGTTTGAGGTCCTTCTGCATAACGCACACGATCGCTCCGTAGACGATGCCGATCAGCGCCAGGGCGACGACCCACGGAACGGCGTCTCGCGAGGCGTCGGGGAACAGCGGCAGCGAATACCTCAGGAACCCGAACCCGCCGAGCTTGAGCAGAACGCCGGCCAGGATGATCGAGCCGGCGGTCGGCGCCTCGGTATGCGCGTCGGGCAACCACGTGTGGAACGGGAACAGCGGGATCTTGATCGCGAACGCCGCGAAGAACGCGACGAACAGCCACTTCTGGATGCCGGTGGAGAACGCGACCTGCGACAGCTGCTCGTAATCGAACGTCACGCGGCCGAGCGCCGACTTAGCCTGGAACCCGACGACGATGATGCCGGCGAGCATCACGAGGCCGCCGAAGAGCGTGTACAGGAAGAACTTCACCGCTGCGTAGACGCGACGCTCATACCCCCAGTACCCGATCAGGAAGTACATCGGGACGAGCATCCCTTCCCAGAACACATAGAAGAGGAGCAGGTCCATGGACAGGAACACGCCGAGGATCGCGGTCTCGAGGCCGAGCAAGAGCCCCATGAAGAGCTTCGGGTTGCGCGACACGTTCCACGAAGCGAGCACGCAGATCGGGAAAAGGAACGCGGTGAGCACGACCAGCCAGAGGCTGATCCCGTCGACGCCGATCTTGTAGCTCGCCCCGAAAGCGCGGATCCATTGGTGCTGCTCGACGAGCTGGAAGCCGGCGTCCGACTTGTCGAATCGAGCGAGCACCGCGAGCGAGGTTCCGAAGCCGCCGACCGACACCGCGAGCGCCCACCACCTGATGGCGGCGTGGCGCGCGCTCGGAACGAGTGCGAGCACAGCCGCGCCGGCGAGCGGCAGCCATAGCGTCCAGGAGAGCAGGCCCATCAGCGTGTCCTCCCGACGAGGAGCCCGATGAGCACGACGGTGCCGGCGAGCACGCCGAGCGCGTACGTGCGAACCAGGCCGGTCTGAACCTTGCGCACCGTGCCCGAGAGCAGGGTCATGCCGCGACCGACGTTGTTGACGACGCCGTCGATCCATTTCGCGTC
>JBKKCR010000057.1:0-7811 GCA_046712825.1 Actinomycetota bacterium
TCGGCCCCGACGGCGCGGGCTACATCGGAACGCTCGGCGGTTTGATCCGGATCGCGGACGGCTGAGCTCAGAGCCCGACGAGCTTCGCGCTTACGTCCCAGAGCCGGTCCTGGTCGTCGGTGTTGTAGGACTGCGGCGAGGACATCTTCTCGCGCCGCACGTCGAAGTACTTCCCGTTGACGCCCTCGACCTCGGGGCTCGAGGCGAGATAGATAGGCGTGTCCGCACCTTGCTTCACGCTGATCGCGCGCCCGGTCAGGCGGAACAGCGCCATGAACGGTTTCACGGGGATCCGGTTGCCGCTCCCGAGGCTCGTGGCCACGAAGCCCGGGTGCAGACAGTTCACCGTGACGCCGGATCCCTCGAGCTGCCCCGCGAGCTTGTAGGTGCACATCACGTTGGCGAGCTTCGAGCGGCCGTACGTACGCATCGCTTTGTAACCGCGTTCGCTCTGCAAGTCGTCGAAGTCGAGCGTTTGGCCGTAGTGCGCCGCCGAGGCGACCACGACGATCCGGCTCGGCGCCGATTCCTTCAGCCGCGCGACGAGCAAGTTGGTGAGGAGGAACGACGCGAGGTGGTTGACGGCGAAGGTTTCCTCGAAGCCGTCTCCGGTCACCGCCCGACGGACGCGGAAGACGCCGGCGTTGGACAACAGGACGTCGATCCGCGGGTATCGGTCGGCGAGCGTCTCGGCGAGCTGGCGGACCGAGAGGAGCGACGCGAAGTCGGCGAGCACCACGTCCACCGAGCCGGTTGCGGTGGCGCGGATCTCTTCCGCGACGGCGTGGCTCTTCTCGGGATTCCGGCCGACGAGGACCACCCTGGCCCCCATGCCGGCAAGGCCGCGAGCAGCCTCTTTGCCGATCCCGGCCGTGGCGCCGGTGACCACGACGAGCTTGCCTTCCATGGCCCGCATGCTAGCCGCCCGCTCTCAGAAAGAGGATTCGTACGTCTCGTGACTAATAGGAACTCCCGAAAGGCTCGGTTGATGGGGGAGGACCCGCTCATGAGGCGTATCGTTCTGTCTGCGCTGCTACTCGCGGCGCTCTCCGGCGTCGTCGGTCAGGCGAAAGCCGCCAACTTCGTCGGTTACATCGGATGCTCACAGGCCAGGGACGCCGTATCCGGCTATCACCTGGTGGGGGGCACCAAGTTCTGGCCGGCCTTCAACGAGTACGGCGGCGGAACCGTCGCTTCGTGGGCGGCGCGGATCGGGAAGCCAAGCCCCTACTGGAGCACGTTCAAGGCTGCTCTGCAGTCGATGCCGCCGAACAAGATTTGGATCCAATGGTGCACGCGCGACACAGAGAACCAGGCCGAGAATCAGGTAGCTGCGGTCAAGGTTCTCGCCGAGGTGCGCAGGCTAGCGCCCGGAGTTCCGATCTACGTGTCGGCGCAGAACGGGTACTACCTGCCGCACTATTGCCCGATCTCGGGGCTCCTGGGTCCGCCGCGCATGGAGCTTCTCGCGAAGCAGACGGCGGCGCTGCCGGGCCCGGACGTGGGCGACCTCCACTCCCGGTATCAGGCTCCGTCCATACCGCCCGGCGACGAGACGACCGCCGACGGCTGTCACGCCAACGTCCTCGGGAAGACGAAGGTGCTCGGCCCGAGGTTGAAGGCGTTCTTCGGCTGATCCTCTAGCTCGTCGCCGTCAGCGTCATCGCCGTATAGCCCTGCCCGGGCGTGTTCTTGCACGTCCAGTTGCCCGACGTCTTGGCGTACATCAGCTGAACGCACTTGCCGAGGGCGCGCTGACCGAACGCGTTGGGGTGGAGCGACTCCTGCGCGTCACCCTGGTCGGAGAAACCGAGATCGTTCGCGATGATCGTCAACACGACGGCGCCCGACCTGGCAAGGACCGCTCGAATCGCCCACCGAGCATTCGTCGTCCCGGGCCGGTTCTGGCACGCTACGGCCGTGCGTTTGGTGGTCGCGGAATGCTCCATCGACTACACCGGGCGGTTGAGCGCTCATCTGCCGCTCGCCCGACGGCTGATCGTCGTCAAGGCCGACGGCACGGTGATCGTTCACGGGGACAAGGGCCACAAGGCGCTGAACTGGATGTCGCCGCCAAACACCATCATCGAGCGCCTTCACGGATGGACGGTGACCGGCTCCGGAGGGGACCGGCTCGAGATCACGATCGCGGGGGTCCACTCCGACACGACGATCGAGCTCGGCGTCGAGCCCGGCCTGCAGAAGGCCGGCAGCGAGTACGAGCTGCAATGGCTGCTTGCCCAGAGCCCCGACGTGATCGAAGCCGGCGCGCGCCTCGTCACGCGTGAGTTCCCGACCGACCTCGGTCCCGTCGACCTCCTGCTCCGCGCGGCGGACGGCGACACGGTCGCGGTCGAGGTGAAGCGGGTCGGCGAGCTCCAGGCCGTCGAGCAGCTGAGCCGCTACCTGGACCGTCTCAACGGCGACTCGTCCTTGGCGCCGGTGCGCGGGATCCTCGTCGCGCAAACCATCAAGCCACAGACGCGAGTACTCGCGACGTCGCGCGGGATCGCCTGTGTCGAGGTCGATATCGAAGCCCTCGCCGGCCGGGCCGAACGAGACCCCACCTTGTTCTAGCGGTCCGTTCTAGCGGGTCGGGGCGCTTCGCCGTAGGCTGCTCGCAGAGCGAGGGGGCGTCATGAGCGAAGAACGCATCGCGTACCGCACCTGCCCGCTATGTGAGGCGACCTGTGGACTCGAGCTGACGATCGAGGGTTCCACGCTCACGAAGGTCCGGGGCGACGAGCAGGACGTGTTCAGCAAGGGTTTCCTCTGCCCGAAAGCCCTCGCGCTCATCGATCTGGAGAACGACCCCGACCGCGTCCGCGTCCCGCTTATCCGCGAGAACGGATCCTTCCGCGAAGCGTCGTGGGACGAGGCGTTCGAGCGCGTCGAGGCGGGCTTGCGTCCGTTGCTCGACCGGGACCGCAACTCCGTCGGCGTCTACCTCGGGAACCCGAACGTGCACAACCTCGCCGGAACCTTCTACGGACGCGTGCTCCTCAAGGCGCTCGGCACGCAGAACATCTACTCGGCGACGACGGTCGACCAGATGCCCAAGCACGTCTCGTCGGGGCTGATGTTCGGAACGCCGCTCTCGATCCCCATCCCGGACGTGGATCGCACCGACCACTTCTTGGTCCTCGGGGCGAACCCGATGGCCTCCAACGGAAGCCTGTTCACGGCGCCCGATCTGCCGGGCAGGCTGCGTGCGCTGAAGCAGCGCGGCGGCAAGCTCGTCGTCGTCGACCCGCGTCGCACCGAGACGGCGAAGAAGGCGGACGAGCATCACTTCATCGTGCCGGGGACCGACGCTCATCTTCTGATGGGGATGGTGCACACACTCTTCGCCGAGGATCTCGTGACCATGAACGGCCTGGCCGAGCACACCGCCGGCGTCGAAGACCTCCACGCGCTCGTCGAGCCGTTCACGCCGGAGGCGGCCTCCGCCGCGTGCGGCATCGCAGCCGACGAGATCCGGCGGATGGTGCGCGAGCTGGCGTCGGCCGATCGCGCCGCGGTCTACGGGCGCATCGGAACTTCGACGCAGGAGTTCGGCACCCTCGCCTCATGGCTGGTCGATGTGATCAACGTCCTCACGGGCAACCTCGATCGCGAGGGCGGAGCGATGTTCACCAAGCCGGCCATCGGAAGCGCGAACACCGCCGGCGCGCCGGGCAAGGGACGCGGCCTCCCCTTCGGCCGGTTCCGCAGCCGCGTGCGCGGCCGGCCGGAGTTCCTCGGCGAGCTGCCGGTTGCGTGCCTCGCCGAGGAGATCCTCACGCCCGGCGACGGCCAGATCCGCGCGCTGATCACCGTCGCGGGGAACCCCGCCGTGTCGACCCCCGATGCCGCGCGGCTCGCGAAGGCCCTCGAGGATCTCGACTTCATGGTGTCCGTCGACATCTACGTCACCGAGACGGCGCGTCACGCCGACGTCATCCTTCCCGCCGAGCCGGTGCTCACGCGCGCGCACTATGACGGAGCGTTCTACAACCTGTCGGTCCGCAACATCGCGAACTACTCACCGCCGTCGCTCCCGCTCCCCGCCGGCGCGATGGCGGAGTGGGAGGTTCTGCTCCGCCTCGCCGGCATCGCCGGAGACGCCGGGGCGCACGCCGACCTCGAGGCGCTGGACGAGCTCGTCGCGCACGAGGCCCTGCGCCGCGGCGTGCAGAATCCGATCTCACCGGCGCACGGCGTCGACGAGGAGAAAGCCTGGGACGTCGTCGCACACCGGCGCGGTCCGGAGCGCATGCTGGACGTTCTCCTACGGACGGGTCCGTACGGCGAAGGGTTCGGGCGCAACCCGGATGGCCTCACGCTCGACGTGCTCGAGGCCAGCCCGCACGGGGTGGACCTCGGGCCTCTGGAGCCTCGGATCCCCGAGGTGCTGCGAACCGCGAGCGGGAAGATCGAGCTCGCCCCCGAGCCGATCGCGAACGACGTCTCGCGTCTGGTCGCCGCGCTCTCGCGACGCCGCAACGGCGGGATGATGCTCGTCGGCCGCCGCCAGCTGCGATCGAACAACTCGTGGATGCACAACCTTCCGTCTCTGCGCGGCGGCTCGAACCGGTGCACCGTCCAGATCCACGTCGACGACGCCGAGCGGCTCGGGATCTCCGACGGGAAGCTCGTTCGGGTCACGTCGTCGAGCGGCGAGGTCGAGATCGAAGCGGAGGTCTGCGAGGCGGTGATGCCGGGCGTGGTGAGCATCCCCCACGGCTGGGGACACGACGTCGACGGAGTGGGCTGGGCCGTCGCCGCGGGCGAGGGTGGAGGCACGAACTCGAACGTGCTGGCGCCGTCCGACTTGATCGACGAGCTGTCCGGGAACGCCGTGCTGAGCGGGATCCCTGTGACCGTGAGCCCGGCATGAGCGCCGAAGCGTTCCGTAAGGCCGTCGAGTCGTTCGACCTCGACGCCGCGCTCGCGTGCCTCGCGCCGGACATCGTGTTTCACTCGCCGGTCACGTTCAAGCCGTTCGAGGGCCGCGACGCGGTCGCGGTGCTCTTCGGGATCCTGTTCAAGACCTTCGAGGACTTCCGCTACGTGGGCGAGTACTCATCCGACGACGGAGCAGTGCTCCATTTCCGCACGCGGATCGGCGATCGCCACGTCGAAGGCATCGACATGATCCACGTCCGCGACGACGGGCTGATCGACGAATTCACCGTGATGGTGCGTCCCCTGTCGGCCGCGCACGCGCTGCGAGACACGGTCGGCGCCGAGCTCGGCATGACCGGCTGATGCCCGCGCGGAACTTCGAGGTCACCTTCGACGCCAAGGACTCGAAGTCGCTCGCCGCGTTCTGGATGGAAGCGCTCGGCTACGTAGAGGCAGGCCCTCCGCCCGGCTACGAGACATGGGAGCACTGGCGTATCGCGAAGGGACTTTCCATCGAGGAGATGGACGAGGGCGCCACGATCGCCGAGCCCGACGGCAGCCGGACCATCACGTTCCTCAACGTCCCCGAGCCCAAGACCGCCAAGAACCGTGTCCACCTGGATCTGGATGTCTCGCCGGACCGCACACTCCCGGTGCTAGAGCGCAAAGCGATCGTGGATGTTGAGGTCGATCGGCTGGAGAAGCTCGGCGCGACGACGCTGTATGCCAATCACTTCGCCGACCACTATGGCGTGACGATGGCCGACCCCGAAGGCAACGAATTCTGTCTCCGATAATCGAGACGACCCGGCTCGTTGGTTAGCGCGCCCCCTACTCCAGCACCTCGGACCCGTAAGCGGCCGCAGCGGCCAGCACCTTGTCGAAGTCGATCTCGGTCTCGCCCGGCGCCGGCGGCTGGAGTGACGTTGCCGGCTCGCTGGTCTCCCTGATGAAGCCCTCGAACCCCGCCGGTGAGAAGAGCATCAGGAGCCGCGCCGTTGGAGTCTTGACGTCGTACCGATGCGGGACGTCCTTCGGACCGAGTACGAACGAACCGGGCCCCGCCTCGTAGGTCTCGTCGCCCACGTAGAACGTCAGCTCGCCGTCGAGAACGTAAAAGCCCTCGTCCTCCCGGTGATGCACGTGCAACGGCACCATGCCCTTCGGCGTCACGAATACCTCGGCCAGGGCGTACAGTCCGCCGCTCTGCTCCCCGGTCACCTTGAGGAGCGTCAGCTCGCCCATCCAGTTGAGTGCCTCATCGGTCTGCAGCATCATGCTCTCCTTTCCGATCGTCGATCGAGCGGTTCCAACACTTGTTCGATCTGCCACGCGATCATCCCGGTCACGGCGTCGGCGGCCGTCTTGAGTGACACGCCGCGCGCACGGAACGCTTGGAACACCGGGAAGTCGAGTAAGGCACTGCACAGCTGGATCGTCTTCGCATCCGCCCGGCGCGGGCGAAGGGCCTCACGCACGAGCCCCGCGACCGTCGCCCGAAAGCCTTCCTCGAACTCTCGAACGCTGGGCAGCGTGCGCTCCTGCCGGTCGATATCGATGTAGGGGGCGCTTCGTTCGTAGAAACCGAAGAGCGTGTGCGCCAGTCGCTCGATCCGTGCCCGCGGCGTCGTGGTGTCACCGAAGATCTCGTCGGCCGACTCCAGACCGGGTGGCCGCAGCTTCTCGAACAGCAACTCGCCGCAAGCGGGCACGAGCTCGTCCAGCGACCGGAAATGGTTGTAGACGGTAGCCGCCGAGACGTCGGCTCTCTCGGCGATGTCTTGCCAGGAGGTGCCGAAGATGCCTTTCTCCGTGTGGAGCTCGATGGTTGCATCGAGGATGCGGCGCCGGGTCTCGTTCGTCGCGGCAACCCGCTTCGTCATGTCGTATCGCCTCGGAGCCATGGCAGCGTCTCCCAATTAATTAGATTAACGCTCAATCTAATACTTGTTGGTCGTGGGCGTCAAGGCTCGTTTTGCAGGGCTCCCTTCGCCGGCCGATGGCCGGGTGCCGCGCTAGGCCACTGGTGAGGCCGGTGAGGCGACACCGTGAGGTAGGGGAAAGGGTGGCTCAGAGCGGAACGTTGTGCGGGCGATCCTCTTTTGGCCTCGGATCCTTCTGGTGTGGGCGCGGCCGGCCGTCGGCCTGGGTGAAGTAGCCGGTGTATCGGTCAGCCCGGCGCCATGCTTGTCCAGTCGGTGAAGCCGGTCGGAGCGTGCGGCCCCAGGATCAGCTGCTCGAGGACGCCGATCCCTTCGTCCCCATGCGACGAGTGCACTCGCACGAGCTGCTCGACGTGGTAGTTCTCGGGGAGGGTCGGGTCGAGCGTCGCAACCTCCCACATGTCGCCGGCGACGTCTTCCTCGCCGTGCCACTCCCCGTGCATCCATTTCGGGTTCAGGTACCCGATGCCTTTCAGACGGAAGTCGAGCATCGGCTCGAGCTCCTGCGTCTCGACGGCGTCGGGGAAGTTCAGGTTGAAGGTCGAGCCGTCAGTGACCCGGGTGCCGGGACGCATGTTGAGCGAGTAATCGACGGACCGCGGGCGGCGGAGCTTCTCCTCGATCCCCCAGGTCGGCTCGCCCGGCTCGAGCAGCGGCACCTCCGACGCGGTCGTGTACCAGCGGTAGCCGTCGGCCTGCTCGAACAGCATCGCGTGCGTGCAGCGGTCGTCGAAGTGGACCGGCGCCCAGAGGTAGAACACCCCCGCTGGGGTCCCGCTGCGCGGCGGCGCCCCGCCGGGCGCGTCCATGAACCGGCGGATACCCCAGGAGCGATCCTTCATCCCGCGCGAACCCTCGCGCGAGACCGTGATCCGCTCCTTGCCGGCGTCGATGGTGCCCTCCCAGGTCCCGAACTGCGTCAAGCGCGTCGTGTCCTGGACGACCGTCGTGCCGGACACCTGCGTCTGCCGCGGCTCCTCG
>JBKKCR010000058.1:0-23298 GCA_046712825.1 Actinomycetota bacterium
TGTTCTTCGCGTTCGGGATCGCCGGCATCGTGTACGAGGTGCTCAATCCGGGCCTCAATCTGGCCGGCGTCGTCGGTTTGATCATGCTCATCGCTGCGTTCGTGATCCTCGGGATGCTTCCCGTGAACGTAGCGGGCCTGGTCCTGATCGCGGCGGCGGTCGGGTTCTTCGTGCTCGACGCGATGGTGATCGGTCATGGGCTGCCGACCGTTGCCGGGATCGTCTCTCTGATCCTCGGCGGGCTGTTCCTTTTCGACGCCAGCGTCGCGAACGCGCGGGTATCCAAGGGATTCCTGATCGGCATCTCCGTCGCGCTCGGCGGGTTCTTCTTCTTCATCGTCCGCGCGGTGCTGAAGACGCGGAAGCAGCTGCCGACCGCAGGAAGGGAGTCGCTGATCGGCATGGTGGGGACCGTGCGCGCGACGCTCGATCCGAAAGGGATCGTGCACGCGCGCGGCGAGGAGTGGACGGCCAGGTCGACGGGAGGCCTCATCGCCGCCGCAACAGAGGTTCGTGTTACCGATATCGAGGGTCTGACGCTCGTGGTCGAGCCGGTTGGAGCCGGCTCCGAAGCGCAGCCCACTGAGGAGGGAGTTCGTTGAGCGCAGGGCTCATCGCGGTAGCCGCTATCGCTTTCTTCATCCTGTTCATCTTCCTGCCGCTGTCCGTCAAGATCGTGCGGGAGTACCAGCGGCTGGTCGTGTTCCGGCTCGGCCGTGTCATCGCGATCAAGGGACCAGGGCTCGTGTTCCTCATCCCGATCATCGACCGTCCGGTCTGGGTCGATCAGCGCGAGTTCTTCCTCGAGATCCCGCGACAGGACTCAATCACGAAGGACAACGCGCCGATCTCGATCGACTTCATCACCTTCTACAAGGTCATCGATCCGTCGGCGTCGGTCGTCCAGGTTCAGAACTTCGAGGGCGCGGCGACGAACCTCGCGGCGACGACGCTGCGTGCCGTGGTCGGCGACATGGCGCTCGACGACGTGCTGGCCAAGCGAGATGAGATCAACCATCTGCTGCGCGCCAAACTCGACGAAACCACCGAGCGGTGGGGAGTGAAGGTCACCAACGTCGAGGTGCGCGAGATCATCCCGCCGCCGGGCGTGCAAGAGGCGATGACGCGTCAGATGTCGGCCGAGCGGAGCCGTCGCGCGATCGTGCTCGAGGCCGACGGTACGAAGCAGGCCGCGATCACCGTCGCTGAGGGCAACCAGCAGTCGGCGATCCTCGAGGCCGAGGGCTCGAAGCAGTCGAACATCCTTCGCGCCGAGGGCGAGCGCCAGTCGGCGATCCTTCGCGCTCAAGGCTTCGCCGAGGCGCTCACGGTCGTGTTTCGGGCGGCGAGCGGCGTCGACTCCAAGACGATGGGCATCCAGTACCTCGAGGCCCTGAAGGCGCTCGGTGCCTCGCCGTCGACGAAGTTCGTGCTCCCGCTTGAGCTCACCGCATTGCTCCGCGGCGTGGGCGCGATGGCCGGCGATGCGTTCCAGGGAGACGGCAACGGCGGCAAGCCGGCAAAGGCATGAAGGGGTTCTTCGCGAAGGTCTTGATCATCAACGCCGCGATCGCGCTCGTCGTGGGCGCCGTCGGAGCGGTGGGGGGATGGGAGGCGCAGACGTTCACGGTCACGCTCGGCCTTCTGTGCGGGACCGCGTTCTTCCTGGGAACGGCAGCGTTCGGCGGTACCGGTCCCGCTTCCAATATCGGAGACCCCTCTCCGGTGAGCGGCCCGAACCCGCTGGATCCGGTAGCGCGAGCCGCTGAAGTCCGCGGCGCCTTCGGCGAAGGCGGTGGCGCGAAAGGCGACTACTTCGAGCGGTGGCGCGCGCGAAGCGGCTGGAATCCGGGCAACCATCGGTTCGCGTGGCTGATGATCGCGGTGGGTACGGTGCTCGGTGGAGCCGCCCTGGTATCGAAGGCTTTGCAATAGCGCGAAAACCCTTGCGCTGAGCCGTTCGCTCGGGCATAGTGCTCGTGCGGTACTGGTGTGCCCGCGCTCGCGGGCCCGAGCGGAGGAGGTGGCGTCAATGGCAGAGATTGCCTTCGGCGTTACCCGCCGCGAGCCGGCCGCTTCCTAAGCGCAGACACTTCTTCGCTTCGACTCGCGTCTCCTCGTGGTGGGTTCATGCATCGATCCAACCCATCCATCCAGAGGAGAATCCGTCATGCGCTACGACTATCCATCCGGGCGGCCGTTGCCGCCCGGGCTGATCACCGAGAACTACATAGAGGACGTCGAGCTCGCCCGCTTGAAGTCGGGCAAGGAAGCCGACGTGTTCGTCGTCGAGCGGCGTGGACCCGCCGGTTCATGCCTGCTCGCCGCGAAGCGCTATCGGCCGGCCGAGCATCGCGCGTTCAAGAACGACGCGGCGTATCGATCGCACCGGCGGATCGACGGCTTCGTGCGGGACACCGACGGCTTGCGCCGTCGCAAGCAGGGTCGCGGCTTGCAGACCGCGATGGACAAGCGGACGGCGTTCGGGCGTCAGAAGCTCGAGGAGCGCTGGATCCAGGCGGAGTTCGACATGCTCACCAGGGTCTGGGAGGCGGGCGCGCCGGTTCCGTATCCGGTCGAGCGTCTGTCGGACGGCCTGCTGATGGAATACGTCGGCGACTACGAGCATGCGGCGCCGCGTCTCGTCGAGGCGCGTCCGTCGCGTGCGGATCTCGCCGATCTCTACGAGCAGACGTCCGAAGCGCTGCGTGCCTTCGTGCGGGCCGGCGTTGTCCACGCCGACCTCTCGCCCTACAACATGCTCGTCTGGGAGGGCCGCATCTGGGTGATCGACCTGCCGCAGGCGGTGACGCTGCTCGAGAACTCCAACGCGACCGACTTCATGCACCGCGACGTCTTCAACGTGGGGGCCTGGTTCCAGCGACGCGGGCTCGACATCGATCCGGAGGATCTGTTCGTGACGCTGGTGAACGAGGCGTTCGACCTGACGATGAAGGACATGTTCCGCGCGCAGTGAGGGCAGCGTTTCGCGCCGGCTTGCTCATTTCGGGGGGGACGTGACCCCTAAACGTGCCCTGGGCGTACGTTTCGGGTCACTTCTCCACGAAACCGAGCGGTCAGGAACCGTACGCGCGCTCAGGGGTGATCTCGAGCAGGACACGCTGCTCGCGCATCATCGCACGGTCGTAGTCGTCCCAGTCGGGATGCTCGCCGCTCGCGAGCTTGTAGTACTCGCGGAGCCGGGCCGGCAGGTCGTCGGTCACGATCCGCGCAGAGCCGGCGATCGCGACCCACGGCCGGATGCCGAACGCCATCGTTACGCGAGGATCGCGCGCGATGTTGCGGGCCTTCACCGTAGTTCGCGGGGTGGAGACCAGCAGGCGGCCATCCTTGACCGCAGCGAACACGGGAACGAGGTGCGGCGACCCATCCGCGTTCAACGAGCCGAGGATCCCACGCTTGTTCTCCTGCGCGAACGCCAACGCTTCGTCGAGATCCACGCGACACCTCCGCCCGGAGTGTATCGCCGCCCACCAGTAGGCTTGACCCATGATCCGTAAGAAAGTCCGCGCGGCGGGCGGCATCGTGTTGCGGAACGGCTCCGATGGTGAGCAAGAGATCGCGCTCGTTCACCGCCCTCGCTACGACGACTGGGCGTTGCCGAAAGGCAAGCTCGACCCTGGGGAGACCGACGCGCAGGCTGCGCTTCGGGAGGTCGAAGAGGAGACGGGGCTGCGCGCGCGTCTCGGGCGGGTTGCGGGGAGGATCCGCTATCGGGACCGCCGCGGACGGCCCAAGATCGTTACGTACTTCTTCATGAGCCCAGAAGGCGGCAAGTTCAAACCCAATAACGAGGTCGACGAGCTGCGGTGGGTATCGGTCGACGATGCACTCGACCTGGTGACGTACGAGCGCGACCGCGAGCTCTTGCAGCGCGTTCTGGCCGACCCGCCTCCGCTATGATTCCGCGCGTCATGGCCGTGACGATGGAAACGATCGTCAATCTCTGCAAGAGGCGGGGGATCATCTTCCCGTCCTCGGAGATCTATGGCGGCTTGCGCTCGACCTGGGACTACGGGCCCGTGGGTGTCGAGCTGAAGCGCAACGTGAAGAACGCGTGGTGGAAGCACATGGTGCAGCTGCGCGGCGACGTCGTCGGCCTCGACGCTGCGATCCTGATGGCCCCGCGTACGTGGGAGGCCTCGGGCCACGTCGAGACGTTCAGCGACCCGCTCGTCGAGTGCCTCAACTGCCACCAGCGGTTCCGCGCCGATCATCTGCCCGGCTTCCACGCGCCGCAGTCGGGTCACGAGGAAGGCGCCGAGGCACAGACCGTAGACATGGCCAAGGGAGCTAGCTGCCCGAACTGCGGCAACGACAAGTTCACCGACCCGCGCAACTTCAACCTGATGTTCAAGACCTACATGGGCCCGGTAGAGGACGACACCGCATCGGTGTGGCTGCGTCCGGAGACCGCGCAGGGCATCTTCGTGAACTTCCTGAACGTGCAGACGACCACGCGCAAGAAGATCCCATTCGGCATCGCGCAGATCGGGAAGTCGTTCCGCAACGAGATCACGCCGGGCAACTTCGTCTACCGGACCCGCGAGTTCGAGCAGATGGAGATGGAGTTCTTCTGCAAGCCGGGAACCGACGAGGAATGGCACGACGTCTGGATCAAGGAGCGCTTCTCCTGGTACACGCGCCACGGGATGCGTGAGGAGAACCTCCGCCTCCGCGAGCACGAGAAGGACGAGCTGTCTCACTACTCGAAGCGCACGGTGGACATCGAGTACGCCTTCCCGTTCACCGACTGGGGCGAGCTCGAAGGGATCGCGAACCGCACCGACTTCGACCTCAAGCGCCACAGCGAATTCTCGGGCCAAGACCTCTCGTTCTTCGACCAGGAGACCAACGAGCGCTACGTGCCGTACGTGATCGAGCCGGCCGCCGGCGCCGACCGCGCTACCCTCGCGTTCCTGATCGACGCCTACACCGAGGAGGAGGCTCCGGCCGCATCGGGCAAGACCGAGAAGCGCACGGTGCTGCGGCTCCACAAGGACCTCGCGCCGATCAAGGTCGCGGTGCTCCCGCTGTCGCGTAACGAGAAGCTGGTGCCGCCGGCGCGCGAGGTCGCCGGGCCGCTCCGCGAGCACTGGATGATCGACTACGACGACGCGGGCTCGATCGGGCGCCGCTATCGCCGCCAGGACGAGATCGGCACGCCGTACTGCGTGACCGTCGACTTCGACACGCTCGAGGACCGCGCCGTCACGATCCGCGACCGCGACTCGATGAAGCAAGACCGGATCGCGATCGCCGAGCTCGTGGACTACCTGCGCGAGAGGCTCTAGCAGGTCGTTCCGAAGCCGAGATTCCGTTCCAACCCCGCGACGTCCGAGAGGTGGACCAGGCCCGGCAGGTCGCCTGTTTCGGCGAGCGTGTCGACGTCCGGGGGAAGCAGCGTCAGACAGGCGCCCGCCCGCACGAAGAGCGGGATCCGGTCCAGCGGCGCGTCCACGGTGATGACCCGTCCCCCGGCAAGCGTCGGAGCGCCCGGCACGGCGTCGAAACGGCCGGTCGCCTCGTCGTAGGCCGTGGCGCTCCAGAAGTCGATCCAGTCGCCCGGCGGAAGGTAGAGCGTGCGCGTGGTCGCGCCCTCCTCGACGACCGGCGCGACGAGCAGGTCGGGCCCGAAAAGGAACTCGTACTCCGCCTCCGGCGCGTACACGCCCGGATCGCTCGGATAGGCGAGCGCGAGGTGACGGGTGATCGGCATCCCGGTTTCCCGGTATTCCTCAGCGGCGGACCAGATGTACGGGAAGAGCTGCGTCCTGAGCTTGGCGAACTTCCGCCAGATCGGACGCACGGCGTCGTCCCAGACTTGCGCCCGAACCGAATCGTCGAAGGGGCGTGGGTATCCGTTCGATTGCGTGCGCATGATGCCGTTGAACGCGCCGAATTCGAGCCAGCGGATCAGGAGCTCCTCGCCGGTCTGTCCTTCCGTGAACAAGGCGTGGAACCCGCCGATATCGGTTCCCCAGTAGCCGATACCGGATAGGCCCATCGACAACGCCTGGCTGACGGCTGCACCGAGGCCGTCGGACTTCGACCAATCCGTCGTCGGGTCGCCACCCCAGACGATCCGCGCGTACGGCGCCGTCCCCGTGTAGCCGCAACGCACGAACTGCGCGAAGTCGAGGCCACGCGCGACGCTCGTCAGCTCGTGGCTGGAGCGGTGGTAGGCCGTGCAGTACTCGTTGTGCGCGGCCAGCCCGCTCCGGCCGTCTGCCATCACCGCGTCCGGCGGAACGTACTCCCCGAAGTCTTCCATCCAGCCGTCGTACCCGTCGTCGAGCGCCGTCGAGATCAAGCCCTGCCACCACGCCTTCGCTTCCGGGTTCGTGAAGTCGACGACGGCGGACCACGGTGACTCGGGGTTGAGGTTCTGCGCGAGATAGGGGATCGGATAGGTCGTGCCCAGCCGTGTCTTTACGAAGTAGCCGTTGCGATCACCCTCCTGGTACGCGCCGCCGGGGTGGTTCTGACACACGAACGAGTTGACATAGGTCGTGATCATGTAGCCCTGAGCGTGATACGCGTCCACCTGCTCGCGCTGGGCGTCGGGATCGGCGAGATGGGCACCGCACGGCAGGTAGTGCGTGTACGTCTGCGCGACCGTCACCGGGACGTCCCACGAGCGCCAGCCGGAGAGGAGCTGCTCGCGGAACTCCGTGGAGCCGGTCGGCTGGTACCAGGGTCCGAAGAACCACGGCGCGGGATCGGGCTGCAGGCCCGTCGCGGCGCCGAAGCGACGGATCGTGTCGGCGGGGGTGGGCCCGGCGAAGACCCGAGCGTGGAAGGCGGGCTCCTGCGTCTCGACGTTCCACGCGTCGTCCCGATCCGTACCCAACCGGAACCGGTTCGGGTACGTGGAATCGAGCAGGAACCCGTAGCCGCGGCTCGACACCAGCCACGGCATCGAGAAGTTCGTTCCGGGGAACGGCGGCGGGCCCTGGAAGCGCTCGCCCACGATCGGGTCGAGCTCCTCGTGGAACGCGCCGGAGGAGAACGGTCCTTCTTCGTTCCAGGATTCAACCGCGCGGCCGGTTTGATCGGCTCCGTCGGATCGCTCGCCGAAGCCGAGGAACCGCTCGCCGGGCTCGGAAGCGAACGACCAGCCCGTTGCCGACACGCCGGCCGTTCGGTCGAGCGTCGCCGCGATCGAAACGACGCCTTCGCCTGCCGGCGCGACGACCACGCGGAACACGCGCCCGAGCGGATCGTCGGTCTCGACCTCGAGCGTCAACGCGTCGCCGTCGAAGCCGTGGATCGCCGCCTTCGTCGCGTGGAACCAGTGGAGCGGCACGGCAGCGAAGACGCCGTAGCCGAGCTCCGGCGGCTGGGCCTGCGCGCGGACGTCGACCGCGAAAGCGAGCGTGCCGTACCGCGCCGAAGGATCGGCAGGGGAGAGGGGGCTTCCGGTCAGCCCGGCGAGCGGCGTCGCGCCGGGTTGCTCGAACGAGATCCGGAAGGGGTCCAATCCCACGACGGCCGTCAGTGCGCCGCTCTGGACCAGCATCTCGGTCGGAGGTCCCGCGGTGACGGGATAGGTTGCGGCGGCCGCCGCCAGCAGCAACGAGGCGACCACCTTTTTCGAGATCATGGTGCTCGTGATTCGGCAGCCCCTAGGACGAATCCTGGTTCAGCCGCCGATCGGGGGCGGCGGCGCCGGTTCCGGCTGGGCCGCCGCCGGGGGGAGCTCGCGGACGCGCAGGCGGAGGAGCAAGAAGCCGGCCGCGGAGATGACTGCGGAGACCACAAACGTTCCTCGATATCCGATGGTGTGCGCGACGGGCCCGAGCGAGATCGCGCCGAGGCCGAAGGCAAGGTCGAAGAACGCGGAATAGGTTCCGACGACGGCGCCGCGCTCCCACGCCGGAGCGCCGCGGACCGCGAGCGTCATCAGCGCCGGGAACCCGAACGCCTGGCCTATACCGAACACGAACGCACCCAGGTAGAGGCCCAGCGGCGAGCCCCACACGCTCATCACGATCATCCCGGCTGCGACGGTGGTCGTGGCGATCGTCGCAGCGCGCTTCGGCCCGAGAACGTCGGGGATGCGCGCGCCGAAGAAACGGATCAGCAAGATCGTGAACGAGTACGTGAAGAACACGTACCGCGAGCCGTCCATGCCGAGCTCCAAGGCGTAAAGCGATACGAAGGAGCTGAACGCCGCGAACGCCCACACGGTTGAAGCGAGAACGAGCCCGGGCAGCAGGGCGGCCGGATGCACGAGCCTCGCGGGATCGGCGGTCGCAGCACCTTCAGGCCGGGCATCCCGCACGCGTATCGCCAGGATCGACGCGAGGAAGCCGAACGCCGCCGCCGGCCACCAGACCAGACCGAAGTTGCTGCCGTCGAGGAGCGTCTCGCCCAGGACGGGTCCGAAAGAGATGCCGGCGTACAAGGAAAGCGTGAAGAACGAGACCGCCTCGCCGCGTCGTTCGTCCGGCGCGAGATCGTTGACGGCGCTTGCCGCGCCCACGAAGAACATCGCTTCGCCGATTCCGGCGATCAGCCGCAGCACGACCAGCAAGGCGATCGTATCGACGAGGTTGTACGCGGCCACCGTGACAGCGACGATCGCCGCCCCGCCGACGATCAGCGGTCGCCTGCCGCGCCGGTCGCCGAAGCGTCCGACGAAAGGCCGCATCAACACGGCCGTCAGGCTGAAGATGCCGGCGTTCACGCCGACGGCGACATCGCTGCCCCCGAGCGGTCCCTCCACGAACCGGGGCACGACCGGCAACAGCATCCCGACACAGAGGAAATACCCGAGCGTCGACAGCAGGACGAGCAGGAACGGGCGCGTGACGAGGCTCGGCCGTCGTTCGCGAGCATCCCCCGAGGTCACGGGCGGACTGTACGCAAGGTGTGCGTGCTGTGCGAAACTGCTCGCTCCAGGTTGTTAGGAAGGGTGATACCCGTGCCGGCCAAGAAAAAGACCACGACCGCCAAGAAGAAGACGACCCCAGGGAAGCCGAGGATCCGTAAGTGGGTCTACGACTTCTCCGAGGGCAACAAGGACCTCAAGGACCTCCTCGGAGGCAAGGGCGCCAACCTCGCCGAGATGACGAGGCTCGGGTTGCCCGTCCCGCCGGGGTTCACGATCACCACCGAAGCCTGCAACGCCTACCGCAAGGGCGGTCGGACGTTCCCGCCGGGGCTCACCGATCAGATCGCGAAACAGCTCCGCAAGCTCGAGGACCGCATGGGTCGCCGCCTCGGCGACCCGCACGACCCGCTGCTGGTATCGGTCCGCTCCGGCGCGAAGTTCTCGATGCCGGGGATGATGGACACCGTCCTCAACGTCGGCCTCAACGACGAGAGCGTCGAAGGCCTCGCGAAGCAGACCGGTGACGACCGGTTCGCGTGGGACTCGTACCGGCGCCTGTGTCAGATGTTCGGCAAGACCGTGATGGACGTCGACGGCGAGCGTTTCGAGCACGCGCTCGAGGAGTCCAAGCGTGGCGCCGGCACCCGAGAGGACACCGGCTTGAGCGCGGATCATCTCCGCGACCTCGTGGCCGAGTTCAAGTCCATCATCCGCAAGGAGACCGGCCGCGAGTTCCCGCAGGATCCGATCGAGCAGCTCCATATGGCCGTAGAGGCCGTCTTCGGTTCGTGGGACAACAAGCGCGCGCAGGACTACCGGCGCAAGAACAAGATCTCCGACGACCTCGGGACAGCCGTGAACATCCAGACGATGGTGTTCGGGAACCGCGGCGAGGACTCGGGAACCGGCGTGGTGTTCACCCGCGACCCCGCGACCGGCGAGAAGGTTCCCACCGGCGACTACCTGTCGAACGCCCAGGGCGAAGACGTCGTTGCCGGGATCCGCAACACACTCCCGGTCAAGGAGATGGCGAAGATCCAACCGAAGGCTTGGGGTGAGCTGGTCAAGAACCTGAACCGCCTCGAGCGCCACTACAAGGACATGTGCGACGTCGAGTTCACCGTCGAGCAAGGTGTTCTGTGGATGCTCCAGACCCGCATCGGGAAGCGCACCGCGCAGGCGGAGTGGATCATCGCGTTCGACATGGTCGCAGAGAAGCTGGTCGCCGAGGCGACCGGTCTGCTCCGTCTGACGCCGAACCGGCTCGATGAGCTCTTCAAGCCGGTGATCGAGCGAAGCGCGCAGCAGAAAGCCAAGCCGATCGCGCGAGGTCTCGCGGCCTCGCCGGGCGCCGCCGTCGGCCAGGTCGTGTTCTCGGCCGACGACGCGCAGGAGTGGGCGCAGGAGGGCAAGAAGGTCATCCTGTCCCGCCGCGAGACGACCCCGGACGACTACCACGGCATGATCGCCGCTCAGGGGATCCTCACGTCGGCCGGCGGTACGAACTCGCACGCGGCCGTCGTGGCGCGCGGCGAAGGGATCCCGGCGGTCTGCGGCGCCGACGCCATCCGGATCGACCGTGACGCGAAACGGTTCACCGTCGGCGGCGTCACCATCAAAGAGGGGGACTGGATCACGATCGACGGCACCGAGGGGACCGTCTACGCCGAGCAGCTCCCGCTCGAGCCGAGCCTGTTGGAACGGGCGCTCGACGGTGACGCCAAGGCCCGGGCGTCGAAGCTGTGGAAGGCGTACCAGCGTTTCATGGCTCGTGCGGACAAGGCGCGGCGGATGCGGGTGCGGGCGAACGCCGACACGCCGGATCAGTCGACGAACGCGCGCCGCCGCGGCGCGGAGGGGATCGGTTTGTGTCGCACCGAGCACATGTTCCTCGGCGAGGAGCGCGTCGCGGCCGTCCGTCGCATGATCCTCGCGCACACCCCCGAGGACGAGCAGACCGCGTACGACGAGCTCCTGCCGCTCCAGCGCGAGGACTTCGTCGGGATCTTCCGCGCGATGGACGGCCTTCCGGTCACCGTCCGGCTGCTCGACCCGCCGCTGCACGAGTTCCTCCCGGACCGGACCCAGCTCGCCGTCGAGGTCGCCGTGGCCGAAACAACCGGCGACACCGACGGGATCGAGGAGATGAAGGAGATGCTCGCCGCGGTGAGTCAGATGCACGAGACGAACCCGATGCTCGGGCTGCGCGGCGTCCGGCTCGGGATCCTCAAGCCCGGGTTGTATGCGATGCAGGTGCGGGCGATCGTCGAGGCCGCGTGCCGGGTCAAAGCGGAAGGCCGCAAGCCGGTCGTCGAGATCATGATCCCGCTCGTCGCGACCCGTGAGGAGCTGGCGCAGATGCGGGAGGAGCTCGAGCCGGTCGCGCAGCAGGCGATGGAGGCAGCGGGGCAGAAGATCGATCTGCTCTTCGGGACGATGATCGAGGTTCCACGCGCGGCCGTGACCGCCGACGAGGTCGCCGAGGTGGCCGACTTCTTCTCGTTCGGAACGAACGATCTCACCCAGATGGCCTTCGGATTCTCGCGTGACGACATCGGCAAGTTCCTCGCTCAGTACGAGGAGCGCAAGCTCGTCCCGGCCAACCCATTCGTCACCATCGATGCGGGCGTCGGCAAGCTCATGCAGATGGCCGTCGACGCCGGCCGCAAGACCAACCCCGACATGCACTTCGGCATCTGCGGCGAGCACGGCGGCGAGGACGCCTCGGTGAAGTTCTGTCATCAGATCGGGCTGGATTACGTGTCCTGCTCGCCGTTCCGGATCCCGACCGCCCGGCTCGCCGCCGGGCAGGCGGTCCTCGGCTCGGCCGAATCCGCATCCAAGTAGGACCTCACAGTCCCAGAGATAGGCCGGATGTACTAGGCGATGCCGCACGCGCGGCTCGTTTCTCCGCGCGGGCATCAAGGCGAATCGGACGTCCGCCGATGTTCAACCGTACCCCCTGACGCCGTCGCCGCAGGAGAGGGAACCATGAGACGCTCGAGCGAGAGGTTCCAGTCCCTGCGCGCCCTCAACCGCTCACGCGACTTCCGCACCCTTTGCGCGAGCCAGGCGCTCGCCGGGCTGGGCGAGTGGCTCGCCACGCTGGCGCTGATCGCCCTGGTCTGGGACCGGACCCACTCGGCCATCGCCTCGGGTGTCGTGCTCGCTTTTCGGATCCTTCCGGCGGCGCTGCTCGGCTCCTGGCTGGGCTCGCTGGTCGACCGTCTCGACCGCAAGCGGGTCCTCGTCGCGTGCAACGCCGGCCGTGCGGTCGTCTACGGCGCGCTGCCGCTCTTCGGCGGGCTCGCGCCGGTGCTCGCGCTTGCGCTCCTCGCCGAGGTCGCCACGATCGCCTACATGTCGGCGCGCGACGCGACGTTGCCGCGGCTGATCCCCAAGGAGCATCTCCCGATGGCGAACGCGATCTCGATGGCGTCCGCGTACGGCGCGATGCCGATCGGGTCCGGCCTCTTCGCGTTGGTCACGTGGCTCCGACCCGGCGTCGCGTTCCCGATGTTCCTCGCCTCGGTCATCGTCGGCTTCGCCACCGTCAGCATCGGCCGGTTGAACGCCGGCGCGGAAACCTCGCAGGAAGTCGGCTCCACCGGCGCCAAGGCCGAGAAGTCATCGTTCCTCGACGGCGTTCGCGCGATCCGCGCCCTGCTCGCCGCGGATCCGGTTCTGAAGCGCGTCGCGATCGGGGCGGCGGTCGCCGCGACCGGCGGCGGAGCGGTCCTCACCCTCGGGCTGGCCTACGTGCGCGGGACGCTTCGCGCCGGGCCCGGCGCGTACGGCGGGCTGCTCACGGCCTTCTGCGCGGGCGTCGTGGTCGGCGTCGTCGGGCTGCAGCGGAACCGAGCGCATCTCACCAAGCTTTTCCACCTCGGCGTCGCGGCCATGGGAGGCATCCTGCTGATCATGGCGCTCTTCCCCTCGACGCCGGTCGGTTTCGGCATGGGCTTCGTCTTCGGCGGCGCGTTCGTGGCGACGTTCCTCGGCGGGATCACGATCCTGCAAGAGCGCGTTCACGACTCGCTCCGCGGACGCGCGTTCGCGCTGGCTCACTCGGGCTTGCGGGTGAGCGCGGTCACCCTCGGCATCCTCGCCGCGTGGGGCGCGAAGCTGCTCGGCTCGCAACAGCGCGTCTTCGGCACCTTCCGCCTGGACGGCACCCAGATCGTGTTCATGGCGGCCGGGCTGTTCCTGCTCGTCGGCGCGGCCTTCCTGCTGCGCCCGGTAACCGCCCGCCCGGTCGCCGCCTAACCGCAGACGCTTAGATCCGGCTCCTTCGCCGGAGGTACCATCCGCCGCTCGCCGCGGCCGCCAGGAGCACAAGCGCGGGAAGCATCGAAGAGCCGACGCCCGTCGCGGGCAGCGGAGTCTTGGTGTTCTTGCCGCCCTTCACGTTCGGCTTGCCGGCCGGGCCGGGCGCGCCGCTCGGGAACCGGTAGACGTAGATGCCACGCCCGAAGGTTGCGGACACCAACAGGTCCGGATCGCCGGGCGCGATCTCGAGCGAAGCGATCGGGACCACCGGCAGCCCGTTCGACAGGGCCCCCCATGCGCCGCCCTTGGTGTCGCTCGAGAGGAACACGCCGATGTTGGTTCCGGCGATGAGCTGCCCCTTGCGGATCGCGAGCGCGAACGTGGGCGCGTCGGGGAGATTCCCGGAGATGTCGACGAAGGTCTCGCCGGCGTCCACCGACTTGAACACGTGCCCCTTGCCCAGTTCCTTGTTCCGGTCGCCGAACGAGCCCGGCGGAACCCACGAGCGGTTGTTGTAGCCGCCGAGCGCGACGTAGACGGTCTTCTGATCGTTCGGATCGATGAGCACGGCGTTGATGTACCGGTTCGGCAGCCCCTTCATCTTCGCCTGGTGCCACCCGTCGCCGGTCATGCGCTTCGGCGGCGCTGCACCGCCGACGTTGGTAGCCAGGCCACGCCCGAACGGCTGTACCTTGCCGTTGATGTCGCACACGCCGCAGAACGCGACGTACGCGGCGTCGCCGCGCAGATCGAGCGCAGACATCTGGACCCCGGCTCCCCCGAGCTGGAACACCTCTTCCCAGGTGTCCGTGCACGTGACCGTGACCACGCCGGGAACCTGGGTGCACGTGACGGTCTCCGGCCCGTCGATGGTCTCGACGACTTGCTGGCCCGCCGTCATCAGATGCTTCGCGTCCTTCGGGTCCATGACGAACATGTTCGAGAACTGAGCGCCCGTGATCGGGGGGTCGAAGGGGTTCCAGGTCTTTCCGCCGTCGGTGGTGACCACCATCGCCGCTTGCGGCGTCTCCGCGTAGGCGATGTCGCTGTTGTCGGGGTCGACCGCGACGAAGAATCCATCGCCGCCGTACGTCATGTAGTACTTCCCGGTCTCCGGGTCGACCTTCCCGGAGCCGTTGTCCTGGAGCCCGAACCAAACGGTGCCGTCCTTCGCCATGTTGGCGTCGTACGGAAGAAGCGTGTTGAAGCCGATGTTCGAGCCGCGGCCCCATTTGGTGTTGTCGAGCTCCTCGCCGGCGGCGGCGTGCTGCGTGTACGCGCCGCCGTCGTTCCCGGCGATAAGCGTGACGCCACCGTCCCCGTCCGGCACCCAGATCGCGTCGTGCTGGTCGGGATGCGTCGTGGTGCTCGGGAGCGGCGGGCTATTGGTCGGACAGAATGGGATGCCGAAGTCGAGGAACATGCACGTGGTTCCCGCGAAGTAGCGTCCGATCACGCGGAACATCGTGGGCCCGTCGGCGGCTTGGTCGGTGAGGATGTTTTGCCACACTTCCTCGAGTCCGAACGTGAGCCTGGTCGGAACGCCGGAAGCGGTCTGGCGGGTGGGGTCGGGCTTGATAAACATGTTGTACCAAGATTGCGCGCCCGGAGCGTAGAACGTCGCTTGACCGAATCCGACGAGCGCCGAACCGGTCGCAGGGTTCTCCGAGATCACGGTCTCATCCGCCATGAGCGTCCAGGTAGAGCCGAAGTCATCCGACACGTACACGCCGTTGAGAACGGTGTTGTTCGCGCCGAGCGGGAACGGCACGTCCTCGAAGGCGTCGATCACCGGTGCGCCTCCCTGGAAGAGCTTGGCGTCCTCGACGATCGCGTACACGTAGTTGTGATCCTGCTCAGGCCCGTCGGCCGTGCCGAGCTCGACGCGCCCGATCTTGTCCTGCGGCGTGAACCCGTTCGCGGCAAGCTTCGCGAAGGAGCCCGGAAGCCCCGAGTCCGAGCGGTACAGGCCGTTGAACGGAGCCATCGTCGTGACACCGTCGGGGTAGAGCGCGGCGCCTGCGCGGAACCCCACGGCTGCGAGGACGACCCCACCCTTGTGCCCGAAGGTGTCCGGGGACTGCACCACCACGTCAGTAACGAAGTTGGCGAGGTTGCACCGCTGCTTGTCGATCTTCCCTGCGCACTCGCCGGTCGGGAGCTTCGCGTTCACGAAGGTTGCGCCGGCATCCGTGGAACGGAAGAGGCCCCGGCTTGTGGCGACGTACACGACGTTGGTCTGCGTCGGATCGACGGCCACCTGGAAGCCGAGCGCGCCGTCCGGCACGCCCTTGGACTGAAGCCACGTCTTGCCGAGGTCGCGCGTGTAGAAAGCGCCGAGCCCCGCGTAGGTGTTGCCTCCCATGAGCGGCTCGCCGCTGACCGCGACGAGCGTGCCGCCGAGCGCGGGGGTCCAGGCGATCGCGCCTACGATCTGGCTCGGGAGGTTCTCGCCGATCGAGTACCAAGTCTTCGCGAGGTCGTCCGACGCCCAAACGCCGCCCGTGCCGATCGAGGCGAAGACACGCTTGTGCACGGGGTCGTAGTCGAGGCTGTCGATGCGGCCGGAAAGATCGGCCAGGCCTTGGCCGCTCACGCCGTAGTCCTCGTTGTCGGAGATGAGCAGTCCGGTTCCGTACTTCACCCATTTCCCGCTGGTGTCCGGGATGAGTGAGGAGGAGGCGATGACCGCTTGGCGCTCGGCGAGCGCGGCCCGGTGCGCGCCGGGCAGGATGCGGTCGACGCCCCCGAGCGTCTTCGCGAGGCGCTCCTCGTTGACGCGCATGATCTCGGAGAACGCCTCGGGGTGCTTGTCGTTCATGCACACCGCGTCGGGGTCGTACGAGGACGGCCGCGTCTTGCGCGCGAGCTCGGCGGATTCGTTCTCGCCGCCGAGGACCTCTTGTGCCAGCGCATTCAGGTTCACCGCGTGGAATCCGGCGGGGCACCCAGCCGCGGCGACGGGACCTCCGATGATGGAGAAGAAGGACACGATCGCCGTGCACAGGACGGCGGCCGTGACGCGTGAGCGGAGCGGTTTCCGGTCTCGGGTCTTGCTCATCATCCCTGTCCCCCTGAGCGGGTCGATTGAGGCGCTTGACCGAACACACTTCTGCGCCGGGGGGAGTCTGTCCTACTTCGCCGAGGCGGACAAACCGGGTCATGACGCGGGACGGGGATGAACCCCTTCAGGTCCATCCCCGTCGTCGGGCGTCTAGCCGGGTGATTTCGCCGCCTCTGTCCCTTCTCCTTCTCCCGCGGAAGAAGTTGGGAACTTCACAGCTTTGACCGCTCCCGGAGGCGGCCGTAGCATCCTCGGTCGCCTCCCCTCGCGACCGTGGTGTCGCACGCTGCGGATACGCTGCATCCAGGCGGGAGAATCGTTCCCGTGGAAGGTTCGGACGTGGTCACGATCAGCGAGGAGACGGAGGGCATCGAGCGGCAGATCCTCCAATCCCACGCCACCCTCGCCGCCGAGACCAAGGGCCGGGAACGCCCGGAGGAGCGAGACCCGCTCCGCACCGATTTCCAGCGCGACCGGGACCGGATCGTGCACTGCAAGGCTTTCCGTCGCCTCAAGCACAAGACCCAGGTCTTCCTCGCGCCGATCGGCGACCACTACCGCGTCCGGCTCACCCACACGCTCGAGGTATCCCAGGTGGCGCGGACCCTGGCGCGCGCACTGCGGCTCAACGAGGACCTGACCGAGGCGATCGCGCTGGGCCACGACCTCGGCCATACCCCGTTCGGCCACATCGGCGAGGGCGTTCTTTCGAAGTCGCTCGGCCGCCGCTTCAAGCACGCCGAGCAATCGCTCCGGGTCGTCGAGGTCCTCGAGTACGGGGGGCGCGGCTTGAATCTGACCTGGGAGGTCCGGGACGGGATCGTGAACCACACGTGGGCTCAGCCGACGCCGGCGACGCTCGAGGCGATGTGCGTGCGGTTCGCCGACCGCATCGCGTACGTGAACCACGACCTCGACGACGCCGTGCGCGCGGGCATCATCGGGCACGCCGATATCCCCGCCGACGTCGAGCGCGTCCTCGGCCGCAGCCACTCGCAGCGGATCGCTACGCTCGTCGGCGGTGTGGTGGATCAGAGCCGTGGAAAATCTCAGGTGAAGATGACGCCGGAGATCCTCGACGCGATGGACGCGTTGCGCAGCTTCTTGTTCGAGCGCGTGTACCTGACGCCGAAGCTCGGTACGCATCGCGAGCGAGCCGAGCGAGTGATCGGCGAGCTGTTCGCCTACTATCGCGACCATCCCGATGACCTCCCCGAGGAGTACCGCCGCATCCAGGGAGACGTCCCCGCTCGCGTCGCCGACTTCGTGGCCGGCATGACGGACGGCTACGCGATCCGCACGCACGCGGTGCTCACCGGGGAGCCGGGAGCCGAAGCGGCGTGGCACGACCGCGAGGACGAGGACTGATGGCCGGACGCATCCGCGATCAAGACATCGAAGAGGTTCGGCGCAAAGCGGGCCTTATCGAGATCGCGTCCGAGTACATGCAGGTCCGCAAAGCCGGCTCGGCTCGGTTCAAGGCGCTGTGCCCGTTCCACCAGGAGAAGACCCCGTCGTTCTCGCTCGAAGCAGCTCGCGGCCTCTACTACTGCTTCGGGTGCAACAAGGGCGGCGACGTCATAAACCTCGTGATGGAGCTCGAGGCCCTCACGTTCGTCGAAGCGGTCGAGCGGCTCGCCGAGAAGGTCGGGGTCCGTCTCACCTATGAGCAGCAGTCGGCCGCGGACCGGCAGGCGGCGGGGCGCAAGCAGCGTCTCATCGCCGCCCACCGCGAGGCGGTCGCGTTCTACCACGCCCTTCTGATGGATTCGCCGGATGCCAAGGCCGCGCGCGAATACCTCAAGGGCCGCGGCCTGTCGAAGGAGACCGTCGCCGCGTTCTCATTGGGCTGGGCCCCTGCGCGCTGGGACGATCTCTGCCGCCACCTCGCGAAGAAGCGTTTCACCGTGCCCGAGCTGATCGAGGCGGGACTGGCGCTGCGCTCGGAGCGAGGCAGCCTGATCGACCGGTTCCGGGGACGCGTGATGTTTCCGACCTTCGACGTCGCCGGTGAGCCCGTGGCGTTCGGCGGGCGCGTGCTCGACGACTCGACCCCCAAGTACCTCAACACGGCGGACACGCCGATCTTCCACAAAGGTCGCGTGCTCTACGGGCTCAACTGGGCCAAGAAGGCGGTGGCCACGGCCGGCCGGATCGTCGTCGTCGAGGGGTACACGGACGTGATCGCGCTCCATCAGGCGGACATAACGGAGGTCGTCGCATCGAACGGCACGGCGCTGACCGCCGACCACTTCTCCCTCATCGGCCGGTTCGCGCCCCGGGCCGTTCTGGCATTCGACTCCGACCGAGCCGGCAACGCTGCCGCCGAGCGCGCGTTCGACGCCGCGCTGGCGTCGGGCTTGGACGTCCGCGTGCTGATCCTTCCGGCCGGGAAAGACCCCGCCGACCTCGTCACCGCGCAAGGCGGCGAAGCCTTCCGCGAGATCACCAAGTCCGCGGTGCCGATCGTCGAGTATCGATTGCTGCGCGAGATCGAGCGGTTCGACCTCTCCGACTCGGAAGGTCGGACACGTGCCGTTCGCGCCGGGATCCCGATCCTCGTCCGTATCCGCGACGAGGTGATGCGTCGCGACTACACGAGCCGGCTCGCGGAGTGGACGCGGCTCGACGCGGCGGTCGTGTTCCTCGAAGTCGGCCGCGCGACGGGCGACCCGACCGCGCGTGCTGCGCCGAATATCCGAAGGACGAGCGCGCAGGTGAGATTGGAGCGCGACCTTTTGAAACTCGCGCTACAGTACCCGGCGTCGATCGAAGCGCATCTTGGTGGGGTGGATCCCGACATGCTTTCGGTGCCGACCCATCGGGCTATCTGGCGCGAAGTAGCGGCCGGAGGTGATGCGTCCACGATCGTCGAGCGGCTGGACGAGGAGGGACGCGGGCTGGTGGCTAAGCTCGTGAACGATCCGATCGATTACGACCTCGACGCCGACGGTCGTCCACCGCAGACGCACGTCGACGAAGTCGTTAACCGCTTGAAGGATTTCGCTTTGCGCCGTCTCATCGTGGAAAAGAAGGATCAGCTTCAGAAGCTGAACCCCATCGAGAACGAAGAGGAGTACCGCAAGCGGTATGCGGAACTCATCGCCCTCGAGGGAGAGAGCAAGCGCGTGAGCGGCGTACTGGGTGAGGAGCCGTGGTGATGCGGGTTCCGGTCGACAAGCAGCCGGACGGCGTTCGCGAGCTGGTCGAGCGAGCCAAGGCCCGCGGCGGCTTCATCACGGACGACGAGATCGACGACGCCCTATCCACCCTCGACCTTTCGCCCGAGCAGCTCGAGGCGATGCAGCAAGCGCTAACCGACGAGGGCATCGAGGTCATCGAGATGCCCTCAGCCGCCGACATCGAGGCCGATATCGAGGCCGGGCCCGTCCGCGAGGACACCCTCGTGCAGCCGACGAGCGATCCCGTTCGGATGTACCTAAAGGAGATCGGCAAGGTCCCGCTCCTGACCGCCGAGGAAGAGGTCATCCTCGCGAAAAAGATCGACGCCGGGCTCGAGGCCGCCGCGGAGATGGGTCCGGGGAAGGCTTCGTTCGAGACGCTCACCGCCCTGTGCTTCAAAGCGGCTCTCGAGGAGCCCAGCACGCGCGACAAGAAGATGGCGCCCGAACGGACGCTCGAGATCCTCCATCGCGTCGAGCGTGAAGGACAGATCGCGAAGAAGAAGCTCATCGAGGCGAACCTCAGGCTCGTCGTTTCGATCGCGAAGCGGTACGTGGGACGGGGGATGCTCTTCCTCGACCTGATCCAGGAGGGAAACCTCGGCCTGATCCGGGCCGTCGAGAAGTTCGACTACACGAAGGGCTTCAAGTTCTCCACGTACGCGACGTGGTGGATCCGTCAGGCGATCACGCGAGCTATCGCGGATCAGGCCCGGACGATCCGGATCCCGGTGCACATGGTCGAGACGATCAACAAGCTGGTCCGCGTGCAGCGGTCCTTGCTGCAGGACCTCGGGCGCGAGCCGCTGCCCGAGGAGATCGCGCGCGAGATGGACATCACACCCGACAAGGTGCGCGAGATCCTGAAGGTCTCGCAGGAGCCCCTGTCGCTCGAAACCCCGATCGGCGAGGAAGAAGACTCCCACCTCGGAGATTTCATCGAGGACGCCGACGCGATCGTTCCCGTCGACGCTGCCTCGTTCATCCTGCTGCAGGAACAGCTCGAGTCGGTGCTGCACTCGCTGTCGAACCGGGAGAAGAAAGTGATCGAGCTCCGGTTCGGGCTGATCGACGGGCACCAGCGAACGCTCGAGGAGGTCGGGCAGGAGTTCGGCGTGACCCGCGAGCGGATCCGCCAGATCGAATCGAAGACTCTGTCGAAGCTGCGTCACCCGAGCCGGTCGCAGAAGCTTCGCGACTACCTGGAGTGAACGTGCGGGTCGTTCGCCGAGCGGCCGCCTTCGGGGCGGCCGTGCTGCTGCTCGGCGCGTGCAGCGGCGACGAATGTGCCAGCGCAGCTTCGTGCGGGGCGCCGAAGGGGCCGATCGTTTCACCGACGAGCGGAGCGTGGCAGCGGATCGCCGACATCCGCGCTCCGGCACGTCAGGAGGTCGCCGCCGCGGCAGTCGATTTCGACCATAGCATCGTTATTTACGTCGTCGGCGGCTTGCTATCTGCGGGCGGTGCTACCGACGCGGTGGACGCTTACGTTCCGCGGAACAACGTTTGGCGTAGCGTCCGCCGTCTCCGCATCAAGATCCATCACGCGATGGCCGCCGTTCTCGGAAAGAAGCTCGTCGTGATGGGTGGCTTCCTCGCGAACGGCGAGGCTTCTGACCGGGTCTTTGTCCTCGAGGATGGAGAGTCTTGGCGCGAGGCACCCCGGATGCGGCATCCGCGCGGTGCCGGCGCGGCCGTCACGGTAGGGAACCAGATCGTCGTTGTCGGGGGAGTCTCGGAAGGGCAACACGTCGGCCCCGTGGAGATCTTCGACGGTACTGCTTGGCGCGACGGCGCAGCGCTTCCGTCACTTCGTGACCATCTCGGTGCGGCGACCGACGGCGAGCTCGTGTACGCGGCCGGGGGCCGGCGCTCCGGCGGCCACTTCGCAACTTTCGAGGTCTACGACCCCGCGACCGATCGATGGTCAAGCCTGCCGGACATGCCAACGGCGAGAAGTGGGCTCGGCGCCGCGTTCGCAAAGGGGAAGATCATCACGGCCGGCGGAGAGGGTCCCCGGATGTTCCCAGAAGTCGAGGCGTATGACATCGCCAAGCGGAGATGGACGAAGCTCCCCGGCATGGCCACGCCGGTGCACGGCGTCGGTCTCGTCGGCGTGGGAGAGAACGTCTACGCCCTTGTCGGCGGCACGCGCGTCGGGCTCGCGCCTACCCGCGTATGTCAGCTTCTGAAGATTGGCTAACCGCTCTAGTTCCTTCAAAACGCCGTCAGACAAAGTGACGTCAACGTTGACGTCACTTTGTCAGACACGTTGGGAACGAGATACCAGCCGGAGCCGGCTACGCGGGGAACGCCGCCGGCAAGACGATTTCGTCGCCGTTGCGGTGACGGAGCTCGCCGACTTTGTGCGCCGCGGCGGTGACGGCTTCGGGGAGCTTCTCGGCGATCTCTGCCCGAAGCTTTTCCGCCTGCTGCGATTCCCAGATCTTCCGCGTCATCTGCTCGATCTGCTGATACCGCTGGTGCCCGGCCTTCGCACCCAGGATGTATCCCGCTGCGAAGCCCACCGCTAGTCCAAGCCTGAGTCGCATCTAAACCACCTCCGTACGCTTCCTTCCCACCGTGACCCTCGCTCAATCGGAAACGTGCCCTACCCTGGGGTGATGTCCGATTCACTCCGTCGCGTCACCGTCGAGGTCGTCGAGTGTCGTCGCTGTCCGCGACTCGTGGCCTGGCGTGAGCAGGCGGCCCGGGAGGCGCCGGCCCGGTACCGCGGAGAGCGCTACTGGGCGCGTCCGGTGCCCGGCTTCGGCGATCCCAAAGCGCGGCTCTTCGTCGTGGGGCTCGCGCCCGCGGCGCACGGGGGCAACCGAACAGGACGAGCTTTCACAGGCGACCGCTCCGGCGAGTGGCTTTACCGCGCCCTCCACAGAGCCGGGTTCGCGAACCAGCCCACGAGCATTTCGGCCGACGACGGGCTGCAGTTGCTCGGCGCATACATCGCCGCGGTGGTGCGATGCGCGCCGCCCGACAACAAGCCGATGCCGCAGGAGCGGGACAACTGCCTCGAGTACCTCATGCGCGAGATCCGTCTTCTCGATCAGGTCCGCGTCGTCGTCGCGCTGGGGTCGTTCGCGTGGGACGGATTCCTGCGCGCGGCGGCTTCGCTCGGGCACATCACGCGGCCGAAGCCGCGCTTCGGTCACGGCGCCCGCGCCGAGATCGGACCCTGGATGCTGATCGGCTCGTATCACCCGAGCCAGCAGAACACTTTCACGGGGAAGCTGACGGAGCCGATGCTCGACGCGATCTTCTCGGAGGCCCGGCGGCTCAGCCGCCGCTCGTCCAGGTCGCGGTGATCTGGTAGCAGGCGTCGGGTCCGCAAATCGCGTCGGAGAGATCCTCGAATCCGGAGCCGGGATCCGGGTTCGCCAGGGGGCGATACGAGGCAGTCCCCGCAACGAACGGGATCCCGGCGCCGAGATGCTCGATCCGCCCCGGCCGATCGTTGAAGCCGAGTTCGAGGAACTCGAGCGGACGCGCGACGGCGCCGTACGCCTCCCGGCGGCAGTCCATGAGTGGCTCGTCGCACTCGTGCCCGCTGACGTAGAGCTTGGGCGTGACGCCCGGCGGGAGCCACAGGTCGAAGTCGATGTCGAGAGGGATCGTCTGATCGTCGGTGACCTCGTAGAGAGGGAGGCGTATCCATCGGCCGCCGGCGCTCGCGTAGAGGGCCCAGTCCCCGGGATCGGGCGTCTGCTCGCCCGGTGCGCCGGCGGGGTTCAGGTTCGGCTCGCTGGCGCCGTCGAGGGAGCGCTCGATGTGGATGCTGTCGAGCGAGATGCGATGGCGAACGGCGGCGACGTCCTTCGTCCAACCCGCCTCGACCGTGATCCCGAACCGTTGCGGCGCGGGAGCGTGTGGCAACTCGAACGACACCTTTACAACACCGCTCGCAGGAT
>JBKKCR010000059.1:0-8688 GCA_046712825.1 Actinomycetota bacterium
ACGCTCAGCGATCGCGTGCGGCGAGCGCGAGCAGCCATGCCGGATCCTGCTCGGGGCGCGGCGGACGATCGCCGACGAATCCGGCTGCGAGCGCGCTGACGGCGACGAGACCCTCCATGCTCGACACCACGATGCCGCGAAGATCGAACGCCTCGACGGCCATACCGGGCAGGCCAACGGTGCGCGAGAGCAGATAGGCGAGGACGGTCGCGGCAGAGATCATGCCGGCGACGCGCCAGGCCCACACGCGGCCGGTGAGCACGAGCCACCCTCCGACCAGGAGGAGCGATGCTCCGGTGGCGACGAACAGCCAGCCGTGCACGGTCGACTCACGCAGATGCTGGGGCGCAAGCGCGAGGTGCACCCCGCCGGCGAATGCCGCGAGCTGACCCACGGTCGTCGCGACCGCGCCCGGGCGTAGCAGCCACCTTTCCATCCCGTCGTTCCATCGGCACGCTTAGCGGCCGAACTGAGCCTGGGACTGTCGTAGATGCCCGCATTTCGTGCTGATTCTCTGAATGCGGGTTCAACCTCGCTCTGAGTAGTCCCGCCGTCGTTGCGCCCCGCGCCTTGAGGGCTACTGTTCTCAATTCACACAGTCTGAAATGCGCGAATTGACACTCGGGGGGATCAAAATGGAGTCCTTCAAGTCTGTTCGCCGGTTCGCGATCCTCAGCGTTGTGCTCGCGTTGGTGGCCTACGGGATGACGGTCAGGGATCTCACGGCCGAAGCCACGGGGCCACCGGACATCGGCTACGTCTACGACGGGGACTGTCCGATTCTTTGTGTAAGTAGCGCTGCGTGTTGTCATCGGTAGAGTGCGATCCGGTCGCCGAAGTGGAGCACCAAAGCGTTGAGCACTTGCTTCCATCCCGAGACGATGCCGGTCGGATTCGGCCGGTTCTTCTCGCGATGCTGAACTGCAAGATAGAGCACTTTGAGCGCAGCCTGCTCGTTGGGGAAATGCCCGCGCCGGCGGGTCGCGTGCCGGAAGCGAGCGTTCAACGATTCGACGGCGTTGGTCGTGTAGATGATGCGACGGATCTCCGGTGGGAAGGCGAGGAAAGGCGTGAACTGTTCCCAGGCGTCTCGCCACAGTTTGACGATCGCCGGATACCTCGCTTCCCAACGAGCGGCGAACTCGTCGAAGCGCGCCGAGGCTGCGTCGACGGTCGCTGCGGTGTAGATGGGTTTGAGGTCGGCGGTGACCTTCTGCCAGTCCGCTCGCGACGCGTAACGAAGGCTCTGACGAACCAGATGCACGACACACGTCTGGACCGTGGCTTGCGGCCAGGTCGCCTCGATCGCCTCGTCGAGACCTTTGAGTCCGTCGCAGGCGACGATGAGCACGTCGGTGATCCCGCGGTTGCGCAGCTCGGTCAGAACGTTCAGCCAATGCTTCGCACCCTCGCCGCCGCTGCCGATCCACAATCCCAGGACGTCGCGTTCCCCGTTCAGGGTGATCCCGCATGCGACATAGACGGGACGGTTCGCGACCGCGCCGTCGCGGATCTTGACCATGATCGCGTCGACGAACAGCACCGGCCATACGGCGTCCAACGGCCGGTTCTGCCATTCGACCAGATCCTGAGCGACCGCGTCGGTGACTTTGGAGACGAGCTCGCGGGAGACCTCGGCGCCATAGATCTCTCGCAGATGCGCCTGGATCTCGCCGGTCGTCAATCCCTTCGCATAGAGCGAGATGATCGCCTCGTCGAACCCATCCAAACGACGCGAGTGTTTGGGGACGATCTTCGGATCGAAACTTCCCGCCCGATCCCGCGGCACCTCGACCCGCACCGGGCCGACGTCGGTCTGAAGCGTCTTCGCACTTTTCCCGTTCCGCGCATTGGACGCGCCGGCCCGCTCATGCGGCTCATAGCCCAGATGCTCGGTCATCTCCGCTTCCAGCGCGGATTCGACCACTCGCTTGGTCACCCCAGCCAACAGCCCGTTCGGCCCGACCAGCTCCAGGCCCTCCCGCTTCGCCCGCTCGACCAGCTGCTCCGCGAACCGCTCCAACTCGCTCCGCGACCCACCGCCAAGCTCACCATCACCCCGAGACGAATCTGTTACCTTCCCCGTCGTGTCCATGCGCCATCCTTTCCGGCCAAGACCCGAAGGTCCACGACCATCGAGGCAGCGCACTTACACAGAATTTCTGACAGTCCCGGTGGGGGTCCTGCCGCAGGGGCGGGGATCATTGCGATAGCTGGGGAGTCGGAGGCAGCATTGACGCACTGGGCCATCGAAGCCGGAGTGATTCGGGGCGGTGCATACTTGCTGGCACAAGGCACCGTCTTCGGGTTTATCATCGTCGGCGTCAGCTTGATTGGCTGCAATGTCTGATGCAGGTGGAAGACAGTGACTGTCTTTTTCGACCTACTCGCGATCGCCGTCCTGGCCTTCACGCTTGCTCGCGCTGTCACTGTTCGCCAGCGCGCTAAGGAGCGAACAGCCGTCTTCGTCATTTGGACTTGGATGGGCGCTGCCGGCATCGGGCTCGTCCTTCTGAGCTGTGTCGGTGTCCCCCGCGCCTTCAGGTCTCACGGGCTGTCTCGACCATCGGCAATCGCGATCGGAATCCTCGCATCCGCAGGAGCGACTGCTGTCGGTCTTGGTTTGGCGCTTATCTACCGAAGGAGAGTCGGGTCCGGATAGACGCGGAATAATCTAGGAGCCGGTTGAAGTCGGTGGTCGTTGCGTTAACCTCGACCCGCTCAGAGCTTCTCCGCGAGCTGCAGGAACGCGCCCTTCACCGACTCGCTCAGCGTCGGGTACGAGTGGATCGCTTCGCCGACGACCTCGATCGGGAACCGGCCGGCCATCGCCGCGACGATCTCGTGGATCATGTCCCCGGCACCCTCGCCAACGATGTGCCCGCCGAGCAGCTCGCGTGAGTTCTTGTCCGCAACGAGCTTCACGATCCCGTGCATCTGGCCCTCGATCACTGCTCGCTCATTGTCGGCGAACTTCAGCAACGAGGTGACCACGTCGTGTCCCTCGTCGCGCGCGGCTTTCTCGGAGTGCCCGACGCTGGCGACTTCGGGCTCGCAGTAGGTGACCTTCGGGATCACGCGGTAGTCGCGCGGGCGGCGGTGCCCGAGGATGTCGTCGACGATGATCTCGGCCTCGTAGGTGCCGACGTGCGTGAACAACAGATCGCCGGTCGCGTCCCCGCCGGCCCAGATCTTGTCGCCGGTCGTGCGCAGCGTCTCGTCGAGCACCGGCTTGCCGTCCTTCATCTCGATCCCGGCCGCGCCCAGGTCGTGCTCGTCGAAGCACGGCTTGCGACCGGTCGCGACGAGCAACTCCTCGGTCTTGAGCGGCTGACGGCCCTCGATGTGGAGCGTCCAACCGCCCGGACCGTGGTCGATGCGAGTCGTCTTAGCGCCGGTGATCATATCGATGCCTTACTCCGCGAGCGCCGGCGCGAGCGCGGCCGATGAGTCGGCGTCCTCGATGTAAATGATCCGGTCGAACAGCTCGACGATCGTCACCTTCGCTCCGAAGCGCGCGTAGATCTGCGCGAACTCGATCCCGATCGGCCCCGAGCCGAGCACGACCAGCGACGACGGAACCTCCTTCGCCGACCAGATCGCTTCCTTGTTGGTCCAGTACGGCGCGCCCTCGAGCCCGTCGATCGGCGGCGCGGTCGGCTCGGTGCCGGTCGCGATGACGATGCGATCGGCTTCGATCATCTGGCCGGCCGACGTCTCGAGCTTGTGCGGGCCGACCAGACGCACTTCGTCGAAGAGGACGTCGATGCCTTGCTCCTCGAACGGTTTGGCGCCGCCGCCGGAAAAGCCGTCGATGATGCTTCGCGCGCGCCCGACGACCGCCTGGAAGTCCACCTCTACGCTCGGGACGCGAACCCCGAACCGCTCGGCGTCGCGCGCCCAGGCCGCGACCTTGGCGCTGCGGAGCATGACCTTGGTCGGGACACACCCGTAGTGGTTGCACTCGCCGCCGAGCTTGTCGCGCTCGGCGATCCCGATCTTGAACTTGGACCGGCCGCCCAGCGAGAAGGCCACCTCGGAGCCGGTCCCCCCACCGCCGATGACGAAGACGTCGTAGCGCCGCTCCACGGGGCTATCGTATCCATCGACGCGACTTCCAAGCCGAGAGGGTGGGCCATGAAGCTGGGCATGGTGGGGCTGGGTCGGATGGGCGGCGGCATGTCCGAGCGCCTCCGCCAAGGCGGGCACGAGGTGATCGGCTTCGACCGCGATCCGGCCGTCTCGCAGGCCGCGTCGCTCGAGGATCTGGTTGCCGCGCTCGCTCCTCCGCGCCACGTCTGGATGATGCTCCCGGCGGGCCAGCCCACGGAGCAGACCATCGAGGCCTTGTCGACGCTGCTTTCACCCGACGACTTGGTCGTGGACGGCGGCAACTCGAACTTCCGCGACTCGATCCGACGCGCCGAGGAGCTCGCCGCCGACGGGATCCTGTTCGTCGACGCCGGCGTATCCGGTGGAGTGTGGGGTCTGAAGGAGGGTTTCTGCCTGATGCTCGGCGGGACCGATGGCGCGCTCGCGCGGCTGGCGCCGGCACTCGAGACGCTCGCGCCGCCCGACGGGTGGCGCCACGTCGGCCCGTCGGGGTCGGGACACTTCGTGAAGATGGTCCACAACGGCATCGAGTACGGGTTGATGCAGTCCTACGCGGAAGGCTTCGACATCCTCCAGAGCTCGAGCGTCTTCCCGAGCCTCGACCTCGCCTCGATCGCCGAGGTCTGGCGCCACGGGTCGGTCGTCCGCTCCTGGCTCCTCGACCTCGCCGCCGGAGCGTTGCAGAAGGATCCAGGGCTCGAAGAGGTGAAGGGATACGTCGAGGACTCCGGCGAAGGACGATGGACCGTGATCGAGGCGCTCGAGGAGGACGTACCCGCGCCGGTGATCACCCTGTCGCTGTTCGCGCGCTTCGCCTCGCGCCGTGAGGACGCGTTCTCCAATCGCATGCTGGCCGCGCTGCGCCGCGAGTTCGGCGGGCACGCCGTCAAAGATCGATGAGCCTCGCGCCGCCGCCGCCGCAAGCGATCGTCATCTTCGGCGCGTCCGGCGACCTGACGAAGCGCAAGATCCTCCCCGCGCTCTACAACCTCCGTGTTCAAGGCTTGCTCCCGGAACGGTCGGTCGTCGTCGGCTACTCCCGCACCGAGTGGACCGAAGGGGAGTTCCGAACCCACGTCCAGGCGGCGATCGAGGAGTTCTCCCGCACGCCGATCGACGAGAAGGTGTGGGAGGGGTTCTCCGACGATCTGCACTACGTGAGCGGCGAGTTCGACGAGCCCCACTGCTTCTCGCATCTGATCCAGGAGCTCGAGCACCTCGACCGGGATCGGAAGCTCGAGGGACGTCGCCTGTATTACTGCGCCACTCCACCATCAGCGTTCCCACAGATCGTCATGCGTCTGGGCGAGAACGAGAATCCAGGTGACGCGTCCATCGTCATCGAGAAGCCTTTCGGCCGCGATCTGGAGAGTGCGCGCGAGCTCAATCGCGTCGTTCATTCGGTCTTCGACGAGTCGCGCGTTTACCGCATCGACCATTACCTCGGCAAGGAGACGGTGCAGAACATCTTGATGTTCCGGTTCGCCAACTCGCTGTTCGAGCGCGTGTGGAACCGGGATGCGATCGATCACGTACAGATCACCGTGGCCGAAGAGGTCGGCGTCGAGGGCCGCGGCGCCTACTACGAAGAGGCCGGTGCGCTCCGGGACATCTTGCAGAACCACGTCCTTCAAGTATTGGCCTTCCTCGGGATGGAGCCACCGCGATCGCTCGAGGCCGAGGCGATCCGCGACGAGAAGGTGAAGCTGCTTCGCGCCGTCCATGCGTTCGAGCCCGACGAGATCGTGCGTGGCCAGTACGCCTCGTGTGAGATCGACGGCAAGTCCGTTCCCGGATACCTCAAGGAGGACGGCGTCGACCCGAACTCGACCGTCGAGACCTACGCGGCCGTGCGCGCGCACATCGATAACTGGCGTTGGTCGGACGTGCCGATCTACGTGCGAACCGGTAAGCGCTTGCCGCGCCGGACGACGCAGGTGATCGTCGGACTGCGCGAGGCCCCCGGCTATCTGTTCGAGGATGCAGGCATCTCTGCCGGTGTCGCCAACCATCTCTCGATCGAGATCCAGCCGAACGAGGGCATCTCGCTGGCGTTCAACGCGAAGCTGCCGGGCCCCGAGATCGAGCTGAAGCCGGTGCAAATGGATTTCTCCTACGACGAATCGTTCGGGGGAGAGCCGCCCGAGGCGTACGAGCTGCTGTTGCACGAGGCGATGGAAGGCGACCACACGCTGTTCATCCGCGAGGACGAGGTCGAGCGTTCCTGGGAGATCGTCGACAAGGTTCTCAAAGCCGGGACGCCCGTCTACCAGTACGACGCCAACACCTGGGGCCCGAAGGAAGCCGAAAATCTGATCGCGCCGAGACGCTGGCACCTGCACTGAGGGGGTAACGCGATGAGCATCGACGAGACCGACATCCGCCCGACCGGCTCCCGCTCCTACGACACCGAGCGGGTGGACCGGCTCCCCTTCGGGACGCCGGAGAAGGCCGAGCGTTATCAGACCGAACGCTTCCTCGGCGCGACCGGGCTCAACTGGTACACGAGCGATCCGACGTTGCAGTTCCAGATGCGCTACCTGCTCACGGCCGACGAGCTGGAGTGGGCGACCCCGCGACTAGAACGTCTGGGCGAGCTGACGGGCGGCCCGATATCGGAGCGCGCCGATCTCACCGACAAGAACCCGCCGCGCCTCATCAAGTACGACCGCTGGGGCCACGACATCAGCGAGGTGCTCGTCCCCGAGTCGGCGCTCGCCACCAAGCGCGATCTCGCCGAGCACGGCTTCGGAACGCCCGCGTTCCGGACCGAGGCCGAGGGCGCCGGCGTGCGCTTCGAGGCGCTCACCGGCACGTACACGTACCTGCTTTGCCAGGCGGAGATCGGCATGACCTGCGCGATGGGCGCCGACGCGGGGATGGTCCGCGCCATGGTGGATCTGTTCGCGCCGCAAGACGTGAAGGATCACGTGCTGCCCAAGATCGATTCCGGCGAATGGTTCGGCAAGACCGGCCAGTTCTTCACCGAGCGAACCGGCGGGTCGGACCTCGGCGAGCTCGAGACGACGGCGACGCCGAACGGCGAGTCCTGGCTGCTCAACGGGTTCAAGTGGTTCTCATCGAACTGCGACGGCGAGGCGTTCGTGGTCCTCGCCAAGCCGGAAGGCGCTCCCGACGGCGTCCGGGGTATCGGCCCGTTCCTCGTCATGAAGCACCGCATGGACGGCGCCCGCAACGGGATGCGGATCCGTCAGTTGAAGGACAAGCTCGGAACCAAGGCCGTGCCGAGCGGCGAGGTCGAGTTCGTCGACGCCGAGGCGTTCTTGCTGGCGCCGAGCGGGGACGGCAACGGCACCGGCGACGGACACGGGCTCGCGCGTCTGATGATGCTGACGAACGTGGCGCGGGTCGGGATCGCCACGATGGGCCTCGGCTGCGCCCGTCGCGCGCTCGTCGAGTCGCTCTGTTACGCGAGCGCGCGCAGCGCCTGGCACAAGCGGCTGATCGACCAGCCACTGATGAAGCGCAAACTCGCCGAGATGATCGTCGACGTCGAGGCCGCTCAAGCGCTGGTGTTCGACCAGTACCAGCCGGCGAACCATCAGCGGAGCAACCCCGCGCCCGCGCGACTGCGGGTCGGCGGCGCGCTCGCGAAGCTCCGGTGCGCGCGTCTCGGGATCACGACGGCGAGCGACGCGATCGAGATCCACGGCGGCAACGGCTACGTCGAGACCTGGCCGGTTGCGCGGATCCTGCGCGACGCGCAGATCAATACGCTCTGGGAGGGACCCGACAACATCCTGTGCTTGGACGTCCGGCGTTCGATCGAGCGAGAAGGCGCCGATGGGCCGTTGCTCGACCGTATCCGCGAAGCGGTTTCGGGTGCCGCAACTGACGAGACGGCGCACCTCGTCTCACGCCGGGCCGACGACCTGGCGGCCGCGATCGAAACCTGGAGAGGGCTGGATCGAGAGACCGGCGAGGCGCGGCTCTATCCGCTCGCGCAGTTCATGATCGACGTCTACGCCGGGGCGTTGCTGGTCGAGCAAGCCACGTGGGAGCGGTCAACCGGCGGCGGAGAGCGGAAGTCGCTCGTCGCCCGGCTTCACGCGCAGCGCCGGCTTGTCGGTGAAGGACCGATGCGGGGGATCGACGAGCCAAAGGACGAGGCGCTCGACCGTTTCGCCGAGCTGGCTGAGGGCGCGCTCGTGGACGACCGCTAGCAGCCGGCGGCTACGCACTCCAAGGGAAGAGGTCCTCCCTTGTGATTCACGGTTTGCCACGCGCCGCAAGAGGCCGCGACTAACAGGGCGGCGATTACCGCGATCCACAAAGTCCGGCGTTGCGTCACATAGCCAGTGTGCCACTTCGCAGACCGCAGCCAAGGGTGTCACCGCCCGAGTCCCGTTCGGCCAAGAGCCTTCCCAGAAGTGTCTGACATGTCAGACGCTTCCGTGGGGCATGCAGCCCGGAGGGAGGGTTAGGCCCGGCGCTCGAGCACGAACAGCGAGTGGTGGTACATCGCGAGCGTCGGCCACTTCGGCCGGTATGACTCCGTGTGCCCGACCCGGAAGCCGTTCTGCGAGAACACGTTCTTCCACTCGTCGCGCGAGC
>JBKKCR010000060.1:0-3949 GCA_046712825.1 Actinomycetota bacterium
CCGAGGGGAACCGGATCGGAGACGCCGGTGCCCCGCTTGTCGAACACGATCACGCGACTGAACGATCCGAGGCGCTTCATGAACCGTTCGATCCGCGGTTCCTCCCACATCACCTCGATGTTCCAGAGCCACGGAGGCACGAAGAGCAGATCGATCGGCCCCTCTCCGAAGACCTGATAGGCCACCTGCCCCTCGGGCCCGGCGGCGAAAAGTGTGGGGGGCTGCATCGGTCTAGGCCTTCACCGCGAACAGCCGCCACTCGCCGGGGATTCCCTTCAGTTCGTGCGCGCCGCGGTCGTCGAACTCCAGGCCCGAGCCGACGACGAGATCCTTGACTGTGCTCGACACCAACACCCCTCCAGACCCTGCTTCGGCCATCACGCGGGCGGCCAGCGCAACGGCGATGCCGCCGATGTCGTCGTCGCGGAGCTCGACCTCCCCGGTATGAAGGCCCGCGCGGAGCTCGATGCCCAGCGTCTCGCGGATCTCGTCGCCGATAGCCCGAGCGCAGCGGATCGCCCGAGCTGGTCCGTCGAAGGTGGCGAGTACGCCGTCTCCGGTCGTCTTGATCAGGCGCCCGCGATAGTGCTCGACGTGGCTGCGAACGATGCGATCGTGCGCATCGAGGGCCTCCCGCCATCGCCTATCGCCGAGTTCGGCGGCGCGATCGGTCGATGAGACGATGTCGGTGAACAAGACCGTCGCGAGGACGCGATCGATGTCCGGCGAACCGCGAACTCCGGTCAGGAACCCCTGGATCTCATCGAGGATCGAATCCTGGTCTCCTGCGTAGAAGGCGTGATCGGCGCCTGGCAGTTCGACGTAGGCCACACCCGTGATGTGCTCGCCCATAGAACGGCCGTGACCGACGAGGTAGTAGCGGTTGCCAACTCGATGGAGAACGAGACTCGGGACGCTGATCGCCGGAAGAACGGAGCGCACATCCCAGGCCAAGGTGCTTGGTACCAACCGTTCGAGGAACGAAGGAGCGAGGGAGAGACGACCGAAGCGCCTCATCCAGCGGCGGAACTTATCGTCCTTGGCCAGGCTCGGAGCCACGAGCGTGGCCCAGTCCCGGCCCTTGAACCACTCAAATGCTCGGTCGAGGAGGTGCAGCGGCAAGCCCGGCGGGTAATCATCCTTCTGTGACACGCACGCGGACCCGTCGAGGATGATCAACGCCGTTGCGCGCTCGGGATGGGACGCGGCGAACAGGATCCCCATGAACGAACTCTCGTTGGCCGCTATGACGGCCGCTCGTTCGGAGCCAACTTCGTCCAGAACCACTCCGATGTCATCCGTCCACTCCTCGATCGTGGGCAGCGCGCCCAGAGGTACCGGGTCGGAAACCCCAGTACCTCGCTTGTCGTAAACGATCACCCGGCTGAAGGAGGCGAGGCGACGGAAGAAGCGCTCGATCCTCGGTTCCTCCCACATGACTTCGATGTTCCAAGCCCACGGCGGCGCGAAGAGGACATCGATCGGACCCTCACCGAAAACTTGATAGGCGATCTGCCCCTCGGGCCCGGCCGCGAACTGAGTTTCGGGCTGCACGGCTACATCCGGGCGATCTCGTCGCGGCCGAGCACGCGGAAGAAGCACGAGCGCTCGCCCGTGTGACACGCGGGCCCGGCTGAGTCGACCAGCACCAACAGCGTGTCGGCGTCGCAGTCGAACCGGACTTCGGTTACACGCTGCGTGTTCCCGCTCGTCGCACCTTTGTGCCAAAGCTCTTTGCGCGACCGGCTCCAGAACCAGGTCTCGCTGGTCTCGAGCGTCTTGGTGAGCGACTCCTTGTTCATCCACGCGACCATCAGGATCTCCCCGGAGTCGTACTGCTGCACGATCGCGGGGATCAGCCCTGCGGAGTCCCAGTGAAGCACGTCGATGTCTGCTTCGGTCGCCATGGTCGCCCGATTCTAGCCATTGACGTTCGCTCGCCCGGCATCTAGCGTCGGACGCGATGCCGAGCGATCTCGTTCGAGCCGCCGCACTCGCCGACCTCACCGAGGGCGGAGCCAAGCTCTTCCGCCATTTCGACAAGCGGATCGCGATCTTCCGAACGTCCTCGGGAGTCTTCGCTACAGACAACCGCTGCCCGCACGAGGGTTACGCCCTCGTCAAGGGCGACGTGCGCGACGGGGTCCTGACCTGCGCCTGGCACAACTGGAAGTTCGAGCTCGCGAGCGGCGCGTGCGTTTTTGGCGGCGAGGACGTCCGCTCCTACCCCGTCGAGATCCGTGACGGCGAGGTCTGGCTCGACGTCGCCGATCCACCGGCCGAGGTGATCGCCCCGCGGCTGTTCGCGAGCCTGATCGAGGCGATCGGCGAGGTCGACGTCGGGCGCCTGGCTCGCGACGCGATGCGGCTGCAGCGGATCGGGATCCCGCTCGCCGAGGTCGTACGGGAAGGTGTCCGCTTCGGAGCGCCGCGGATGGAGTACGGGTGGAACCACTCGCTCGCGACCTTGGCCGATTGCATGAACCTCGCCGCGATGTTCGAGGGGCCGCTCGGCTCGCTGCCGGTGATCCAGGGCCTGGCCGTCGTGAGCGAGAACGAGGTCAGGCGGCCGTTCCGGCCGCGCCCCGATCCGGTGGATCCGGTCGCGACCTACGGCTCGGTCGCGCAGGCGCTGGCGACGTATCCGCGTCTCGTCGACGAGGAGCGCGGCGAGGAAGCCGAGGCGCTCATGCGCGGCGTCATGGCGGCCGGCGCCGACCCGGGGCTGATCCGGCACGCGTTGCTGTGCGCGATCACCGACCACTTCCTGGGGTACGGCCATCCGATGATCTACACCATGAAGGCGTTCGAGCTGCTCGATCGGATCGGATGGGCAGAGGCGGACGCCGTGCTCGGCCCGCTCGTACCGAACATGACGCTGTCGACGCGGTACGACCGGCTCCCGTACATGGCTCCGTTCCTCCGCGCCTGGAGCGCTGCGGAGCTCGACCTGACCGCGCTTTCCTCGCTGCCGCGCATCGCGCCCTTCGACGAGGGGTCTTATCGCCGGGCGCTGCTCGACGGCTCTCCCGAGGAGGCCTTCGCCGCGCTAAAGGCTGCGCTCGAGGCGGGGACGCCGGTGACGGCGCTCCTCGATGCGACCAGCCGCGCGGCGGCGGAGCGGTTGTCGCGGTTCGACATCGATCTCGACACCGACGACACGAACGAGTGGGGCTGGCTGGACGTCACCCACACGCTCACCTACACCGACGCGCTCCGGTGGGCATGGTCGGTGAATCCGTCGCCCGAGGTGCTCCGCGGCCTCTTCCACGCCGCCTGGTTCGTGCAGTGGACGCAGCAGCTCGACGCGCGGTCCCGAGGCCCGGCGGTCGTTCCCTTCCGAACCACCGACCCCGGTGATCTGCTCGTGGCGGTTCGAGCGCGCGACCCGGAGCGGGCGGTCGCCGTGGTCACCGGGTTCGACGGGCCGCGATCGGCAATCGAGCAAGGGCTGGCGCAAGCGGCGGCGGAGGATCACAGCGTCGCGCCGATCATGGTCGCCCACACGGTGAAAACCTCGCGGGCCGCCATCGTGGAGTCGCAGGCGCTCGGACCGGACGAACGCGCCCCGCTCGCCGCCGCCGCGCGCTTCCTTGCCTCGCCCAAACGCGAGCGCTTCGTCTACCAGGCGACGCTCGAGGCCGTCGCGTTGATCGAGGGGCGTTCCAAGGGGGACGCGGACGGAAGCTAGTCCTCCCGCCGCGCCACCCAGATCATCTCGCGGCAGTCCTCGGTCAGCGGACGCTCGTCGAAGTCACCATATAGGGCCTCCACCTCGAATCCGGAGCGCGCGAGGAGGTGCTCCATCTCGTAGCGGTACACCATCCTCACCGGAAGCGCCGTCTCGGTGGTCTCGACGAGCCGCTCGCCGTCGTACGCCTCGACGCTCGCTCGGATCGTGATGCGTTGCGTGGTGACCTCGTACTCGGGGACCACCCAGAGCTCGCAG
>JBKKCR010000061.1:0-11700 GCA_046712825.1 Actinomycetota bacterium
GGTCTTGCCCGTTGAGAACGCTCCGACGATCGCTATCCGTGGCATGGCGGTGCACAGGTTGACCGGGAGCGCCGTAGCGCGTCAAGCCGGACCCGTCAGCGGACGGGACTGAAGAACGACGTGAGGATGCCGCTCAGCATGAAGGCGGCGATCACGCAGACCGTCAACGACCCGAGCGTTATGGCGGGATGCCTTCGGATCCACAGCCGGAGCCGGCGCAGATGCGAGTCCCAGATCTCGGTCGACCGCTCGGCCCATTCCTGGGTGATGTCGCCGTGGTGTCGTTGCGTCGCGCCCGGCCGTCGCGCCTCGGCGACTTCGGACTCGAGTATCTGCTCGAACGAGGCCAGCATCTCTTTCTTCGATTTCTGAAGCGTGAGGATCTCGATCGTGCTCGTGACCACGAGCGACTGCGAGCCGCGCCAGCGATGGTGGACGCCGTTGACCTCCTCGAGCGGGATCCAGCGCACCTGGGGCGGGAGCTGCGTGATCAACGCGACCCGATAGTTCGTGACGACCATCGTCGCGCGCCGGAACCGAGACCAGCCTTCGATGCTGAGACTCACGCGCTCGCCGTCGCGGAGGTCCAGCTCGGCGGCGCGGCGGTTGACACGCTTCGAGTGACGCTTGTGCTTTCGCTGGCGCTTCTGAGCGTCCTTCGCTTCCTCCTTGCGCCGTCGCTCCTCTTCCTTCGCCTGCTCGGCGCGGAGCCGGTCGGCTTCCTTCTTCTGTTCGGCGCGGACCCGCTCGGCCTCTTTCTGCGCGAGCTTGCGCGCACGCTCCGCCTCCTGCTTCTTCTCCTCGGCGGCTTTGCGCAGCGCGCGCGGCGAGGGTTTCGCGGGAGCCTGTTGTTCCGGAGCCTGCGTCGTCGACGCTGCAGGTGCCTGCGTCTCCTCGGCGGACTTGCGGATCATGATCAGCGGAGGCGCTTCCGCCGGAGCCTTCGTCGGCTGCGCGACGTATCCGCGCCGCTCGACGGGCCGCGCGGTCGGCGCGGGCGCAGCCGAAGCGGCGGCGGGACGTTCTGACGTCATGGTCGGAGCTTTGCGCGCGGACGGGGCGGGACGGTTGCCGGTCGATGCGGCGGGCCGAGCGGCGCCGGTCGGGCGCGCTGCCGGAGCCTGGACCGGTTTCGTGGCGGGCTTCGAAGCGGCCGGCGCCTGGGGTGCCGGCTGACGCGACGGACGGCCGATGAACGATCGTTTGGGAGTCTCGGCGTCGGGCTTCCCACCGTTACCGTTCACACCGGTGGGCGCCGGCGCGACGCCGCCGGGAGACTTGGCCTGCGCCGCGCGGATATCCCGGGTGCGATCGGCGGACTGGGCGGCCTTGCGGGTGTCCTTCGGCTCGGCAGAGACCTTGCGCCGCCGCGACGTCTCCCACTGACCGAGATCCCACAGGACGCGCTCGTCGTGGTTCGCGTGCTCGGTCGGGTGACCGCACTTTCCGCAGAAGGCTTGTTTGGGTGCGAGCTTCTCCTCGCAGTAATTGCAGATCGGTCCCCGGGCCACTTCGTCTCCACCTCTAGATCGGCGCGCCGTCCTCCGCCGGCGAGCGAGCCGAGCACCATTCGGTACGCACGGCCGAGGGAGAATCCACTTTCACTTTCGGCGTTCGTGAGGCGGGGGTTGAGCAAAACAATGGTCCCAACCAGGGAAAATGGGCCGGCCGAACCGTGCGAAAAGGGCGGGCCGGTCGCAGGGAGCGAGGACTCAGGTTGAGAACTAGCCCTCGACGACGTCTCCGTCGATGCGGTCCACCTGGACGCCGCGTTCCTCCAGATATGCGACCGCCTTGGCCAAAGCTTCCTCGGTTCCTTCGACCTCGAGGATGACCCACCCGAGCTTCTCCTCGACGTTGGCCCGGCGGATGTTCGTCACGATGTCGAACTGCTTGCCGAGCGTGTAGATCACGGGCTCCTGGACCTGGTCCTCGGGGAAGGTCAGATGCAGACGCTGTTTCGGCATCGTTAGCTCCCATTCCGTCGGATCTGAAGGACGGCGTTCATCGACCCACTGCGGAACCCTTCCAGGTCCAGGGTCACGTACGCGAACCCGAGGTCACGGAGGAACCCGGCAACTTGCCCTCGGACCGGGTCGGACACCAGACGGTCGACCTCGGCCGTGGGGACCTCGATACGCGCGAGATCGCCGTGGTCCCGGACCCGCAGCTCCCTCAGTCCCAGCGATCGCAAGAACGACTCGGCCCGGCCGACGCGGTCGAGGCGTTCCGCCGTGGCCTCGATCCCGTACGCGATCCGCGATGCCAGGCACGCCGACGCCGGCTTGTCCCACGTCGCCAGCCCGCGCTCCCGCGACAGCGCGCGGATCTCCTCCTTCGTCATCTCCGCTTCGAGGAGCGGGGCCCGAACGCCGCGCTCGGCCGCGGCCACCCTGCCGGGCCGATGGTCGCTCGTGTCATCGAGGTTCGTTCCGACGAGGATCGAACCCTCTGGGAACATCGCCGTCAGTACGTCGAAGAGCTCGCTCTTGCAGTGGTAGCAGCGATCGGCCTCGTTGCGGACGTACTCGGGACGCTCGATCTCGTGCGTGAGGATCTCCCGGTGAAGCCAGCCGCGTTCGACGGCCAGCGCGCGAGCTGCGTCCCGCTCATCCGGCGCCAGCGAAGGTGACACGGCGGTGACGGCCTCCGAACGCGAGCCGAGCACCTCGTGCGAAACGTCGGCCAGGAACGCGGAATCCGCGCCGCCGGAGTAGGCGATCACCGCGCCGTCCAACGCGCCCAGGATGTCGCGGAGGCGCGCGAGCTTCGTGGCCGGAGTCATCGCACCCATCCTACGACTCGCGCACGACCGCCAGGTCTGCGAGCTCGGTCAGCGCCGACGTGACGGTGGACGGCAACGCTTTCGTGGCGTCGAGCGTGGCAAGCGCGACGCTCCGATGCGCCTCGATCAAGGCTTGGGTCGACGCGAGCGCCCCCGACGTCCGGATGATGGATCGGATCCGTTCGGCGTCGCCGGCCGAGAGGTTCTCGCTTCCCAGCCAGGCCGCGAGGAACTCCTGCTCGTCAGGCGCCGCCGCCTCGAGCGCCCGCGCGATGAGCAGCGTCCGTTTCCCTTCCCGGAGGTCGCCGTCGGCGTCCTTGCCGGTGACGCCGGGGTCGCCGAACACGCCGAGCACGTCGTCGCGAAGCTGGAACGCCTCGCCGAGCAACATCCCGTACGCGCTGAGGACCGCCATGATCTCTTGCGACGCGCCGCCGAGGGCCGCGCCGATCAGCAACGGCTTCTCGACCGTGTAGCCCCCCGACTTCAGCGACGCGATCCGCCGGACGGTCTCCTCCTCGATCGTCGGCATCCGCGTCGCGACGACGTCCAGGTACTGGCCGGTCACGACCTCGGTGCGCATCCGGTTGTACCAACGGAACCCCTCGACGAACGTCTCGGGCGCAAAGCCGGCGTCCGAGAAGAGGACGTCGGCGAGCGCGAGCGCGAGGTCGCCGACGAGGATCGCCGACGAAACTCCGAGGTGCGCGTCGCCGCCGCGCGCCATCGCCAGATACGTCGCCGGCTGACCGCGACGCAGCGGCGAACGGTCCATCACGTCGTCGTGGATGATCGCGAAGGTGTGGAGGAGCTCGAGGCTGGCGGCGGCCCTCACGATCGCGGAGTCTTCCTCCCGGCCGGCCGCCAGATACCCCCAGTAACAGAAGAGCGGACGCAGGCGCTTGCCCCCCGCGCCGATCACGCGCCCGAGCTCGTCCAGCGGCTCGGCCGCCTCCGAGCCGAGGTCGTCGAGGAGCGCCCGCTGCTCGGCAAGGAACGACTCCAACACGCCGTCGACGCGCATGCGCATCGCGTCGACCCCCGCCCCGGAGACCTGTTTCACCGCTGCATCGTATCGCCGCACGCCACCCGGGGGAGCCGCGTTATCGGCCTTTTCGGCGCTCCGGTATCATCCTGCCGGACCCATTACCGGGGCACCCGGGGGGAACGTGACCCGCTTCCAAAGACTCGCGATCGCGACCACCGTGGCGACGTTCGTCCTCATCGCCGTCGGCGGCCTCGTCCGCGCGACCAAATCCGGTCTCGGCTGCGGGGAAGACTGGCCGCACTGCAACGGCCGGCTCCTCCCACGCATCGAGAGCCTCACGACGGCGATCGAGTTCTCTCACCGCGCCGCGGCGGTGATCGTGGTCCTGCTGATCGGCGTGATGCTGGTGGCCGCGTGGCGGGGGTACCGGGAATCGCGGCGCATCTTCTGGCCATCGGTCGCAGCGCTCGTACTCGTGTTCGTACAGGCGGGGCTCGGCGCCGTCGTCGTCGGTCAGCGGCTCCGCCCGGTCTACGTCACCGCGCACCTCGCCGTCGCGATGATCCTGTTCGCAACGCTCTTGTACGCGGTGGTCAACACCTTCTGCGCGCAGCGCAGGGAGAAGGGCGTGACCGATCCTGTGATCGGCAAGCCGTACGCGCGTCTGGCGACCTGGGGCGCCGTCGTGACCTTCGCGCTTCTTCTGGTCGGAGCGTACGTGCGAGGCGCCAACGCCGGCCTCGCGTTCCCCGACTGGCCGTTGATGGGCGGCCGCCTGATCCCTCAGCTCGGCGAGCACGCCACGCCGCACTTCCTCCATCGCCTCATCGCCCTCGGCGCCGGCGTTCTGATCGCCGCGCTCGTCTGGAAAGCGTGGAAGCGTGAGCCGCGCGAGCCGGCCGTCCGTGCGATCGCCGGGGCGCTGGGCGGCCTGTACATCGCGCAGGTGCTGGTCGGAGCCGCGAACGTCTGGTCGCGACTCTCCGAGCCGGCAGTGGTCGCCCACGTTTCGCTCGGCGCGCTCACCTGGGGCGCCGCGGCGACGCTCGCTTTCGTCACCCGAAACCTATCTAGGTCCGCCGAGGAGGCCCTCGGCGCCGAGCGGCCGGCCCGGTCGCTCCGTCGGATGCGCGAGCGCACCGCGGTCTATTTCCAGCTCACGAAGCCCCGGATCATCGTGCTGCTGCTCATCACCACCGTGCCGGCGATGATCATCGCCGCGCGAGGGATCCCGTCCGGCTGGCTCATCCTCGCCACGCTCTTGGGCGGCACCGCGGCGGCCGGGAGCGCGAACGCGATCAACTGCTACTACGACCGCGACATCGACGAGCGCATGGCCCGCACCCGGCGCCGGCCGCTTCCCTCGCACAAGGTCTCGCCGGATCTCGCGCTCGAGTTCGGCGTGGTGCTCGGGATCGTGTCGTTCGTCTTCCTGGCGCGGGCGGTCAACGTCCTCGCCGCGCTGCTGGCGCTCTCGGCGATCCTCTTCTACGTGTTCGTCTACACGATGGGCCTCAAGCGGACGACGCCGCAGAACATCGTGATCGGGGGCGCCGCCGGCGCGGTACCCGTCCTGGTCGGCTGGGCCGCGGTCACCGGTCGCGTCGAGGTTCCGGCGCTCATGCTCTTCGCGATCATCTTCATCTGGACGCCGCCGCACTTCTGGGCTTTGGCTCTGAAGTTCGCAGACGACTACCAAGAGGCCGGGGTCCCCATGCTGCCGGTGGTCGCCGGGGTGCGAGCCACGCTACGGCAGATCCTGCTCTACTCTCTCGCCCTCGTCGCCACGACCCTGGCCTTCGCTCCGATCGGAAGGATGGGAGCCATCTATCTGGTCGCCGCGACGATCCTCGGAGCCACGTTCATCTGGTACGCCGCGGCACTCTGGCGCTCCGGGACGATGCGCGCCGCGATGAGCCTGTTCAAGTTCTCGATCCTGTATCTTGCGCTCCTCTTCGCCTCCATGGCCGTCGACGCGCTCGTCCTCTAGCCCTACCCCCTCCTACCTGCGGGAACAAGCGCACGAGCGTCGCTCCCGCGCGTTGGAGAGCCCGACCGCTCTGTGGTAGTTATTGCGGTGCCGGGAGCCGGCTCCACCACCATTCGTCTCACGGGGAGGGAGATTGACGGGTCGGAACGCGCGCCGGAACCTTCGCGGCGTCTGGACCGCCCTCCTTGCCGTTCTGGGACTTTTCCTGGTCGCCTGCGCCAAGAACGCGCCCCAAGACACGCTCGCGCCGGTCGGTCCGGTCGCCGAGCAGGCCGACAACCTGTTCCGGCCGGTGTTCTGGATCGCGGTCGTCGTCTTCTTCCTCGTCGAAGGGATGCTCGTCTACGCGATGTGGCGGTTCCGCCGCCGCTCCGACGCCGACGCGCCCAAGCAGGTCCACGGCAACACCCGCCTCGAGATCCTCTGGACGATCATCCCCGCGGTGCTGCTCGCCGCGATCGGGGTCCCCACCGTGATCGCTATCTTCGATGTCGCCGAGAAGCCCGTCGGCGCGAACGTCGTCCACGTGAAGGTCATCGGCCATCAGTGGTGGTGGGAGTACGAGTACCTCGACGTGGAGCTCCCCGGCGGCGGAAATCTGAAAACCGCCAACGAGCTCGTCATCCCCACCGGCCGCTGGGTCGACCTGACGGTCACCTCGGTGGACGTGATCCACAGCTTCTGGGTTCCGAAGCTCGCCGGGAAGCAGGACGCGATCCCCGGCAAGGACAACTTCATCAAGCTCCGCGCGGACCAGCCGGGGGTATACGAGGGCCAGTGCGCCGAATACTGCGCTCTGTCCCACGCGAACATGCGTTTGCGGGTGATCGCCCAGCCCTCCGCGGACTTCGACAACTGGGTCCGGGGCCAGGTCGCACCCGCTCCCCAACCGCCCGACGCGCAGATCGTCGACCGCTTCCTCAACACGTGCTTCCAGTGCCACACGCTCCGGGGCATCGCGAGCGGCGGTGGCGCAACCACCGGCCCGGACCTCACGCACTTCGCGAGCCGGAGCATGTTCGCCGGGTCGATGCTCGAAACGAACGCCCGGAACCTCGCCGCGTGGCTCGACAACCCGTCGAGCCTGAAGCCGCTCGCAGACCTTCCCGCGGGCCCGACGATGCGGGACTACGACCTTTCCCAGTCGGAGATCGACGCCCTGGTCGCGTATCTAATGAGCCTCGAGTGAGGAACGAGAAGAGATGACAACGGCGAGCGTCGCCAATCGCAGCGCCTTCGCGCGCCCGACCGCCAAGACGGGCGTGTGGAGCTGGATGACCACCGTCGACCACAAACGCATCGGGATCATGTACGGCGTCACCGCGATGGCGTTCTTCGTCCTCGGGGGGATCGAGGCGCTCCTGATCCGGCTGCAACTCGCCACGCCCGAAGGTCAGGTCCTTTCGGCCGACCAATACAACCAGCTCTTCACGATGCACGGCATAACGATGATCTTCCTCGTCGTGATGCCGCTCGGCGCCGCGTTCTTCAACTACATGATGCCGATCATGATCGGCGCCCGAGACGTCGCCTTCCCCCGCCTGAACGCCTTCTCGTACTGGGCGTTCCTCGGCGGCGGGATCTTCATGTACTCGTCGTTCTTCATCAACCAGGCTCCGGACGGCGGGTGGTTCGGCTACGCGCCGCTGTCGGTCAAGCTTCCGGGTCACGGGATGACGGTCTACGCGCTCGGCCTGATCATCCTCGGCATCTCCTCGACGGTCGCCGCAGTGAACTTCCTGACGACGATCGTGAACATGCGCGCGCCGGGCATGAGCCTGATGCGCATGCCCGTCTTCGTGTGGATGACGTTCGTCGTGCAGTTCCTGCTGGTGTTCGCTCTCCCGGTGCTGACGGTCGCGCTGTTCCAGCTCCTGTTCGACCGGACGCTCGGGACGCAGTTCTTCGGCGATTCGACGAGCAATCCGGTCTTATGGCAGCACCTGTTCTGGCTGTTCGGCCATCCCGAGGTCTACATCCTGATCCTGCCGGCGATGGGGATCGTCTCGGAGATCCTTCCGGTGTTCTCCAAGAAGCCGCTGTTCGGCTACCCGGTGGTCGTGTTCTCGGGCATCGCGATCGGCTTCATGGGGTGGGGCGTCTGGGCGCACCACATGTTCGCCGTCGGGCTCGGGCCGGTCGCCAACACGGCGTTCGCCTTATCGACGATGTTCATCGCGGTCCCGACCGGCGTGAAGATCTTCAACTGGATAGGCACGTTATGGGGCGGGTCGATCCGCTTCAAGACGCCGATGCTGTTCTCGCTCGGCTTCATCGCGATGTTCATCATCGGAGGCCTGTCCGGCGTCACGCACGCGATCGTGCCGCACGATTACCAGCAGACGGACACGTACTACATCGTGGCGCACTTCCACTACGTGCTGTTCGGCGGAGCGATCTTCGGGCTGTTCGCCGGCATCTACTACTGGTGGCCGAAGATCACCGGGAAGCTGCTCGACGAGCGCGTGGGAAAGCTGCATTTCTGGTTGATGCTGATCGGCTTCAACCTGACCTTCGCCCCGATGCACATCCTCGGGCTACAGGGGATGACCCGGCGCACGTACCAATATCCGAAGAACTACGGATTCGATTTCTGGAACCTGATCTCGACGGTCGGCGCTTTCGTGATCGCGCTCTCGATACTGACGTTCTTCTGGAACGTGATCAGGACGCGGAAGCGCGGCAAGACGGCCGGCGCCGACCCATGGGACGGCCGCACGCTCGAGTGGACGATCCCTTCGCCGCCGCCCGAGTACAACTTCGCGGAGATCCCGGTCGTGCACGCGCTCGATGACTTCTGGCACCGCAAGTACGTCGAGGACAAGGAAGGACGCCTCGTGCCCGTGCCGGCGGGAGGCCAAGGAGCCTCGGACGACCCGCCTGGCGGTTACGGAGGAGGCGCGCACGGGGACGACCACGGCATCCACATGCCGTCGCAGTCCTACATGCCGCTGATCGCCGCCGTCGGTCTTCCGATCGTCGGCTGGGGGATCACCTTCGAGCAGTACTGGCTGGCGATCATCGGAGGCATCGTGACCTTCGCCGGCCTGTACGCGTGGGCGCTGGAGCCTTCGACCGAGGAAGGGCACTGATGGCCGTCGAGCACGCTCCTCCAGCGGAAGCAGGCGGCCACGCGACCTCCACCGGCCTCGACAACGTCAAGATCGCGATGTGGGCCTTCCTCGGCTCAGAGTTCCTGCTGTTCGGCGCGATGATCTCCACCTACCTCCTCTACCGGAACCGCGCGGTGACCGGGCCCAAGCCGGCCGAGGTCTACGACATCCCGTTCACCTCGGTCTCGTCCTTCGTGCTCCTGATGAGCTCGCTGACGATGGTCCTGGCCCTCGCCGCGATCCAGCGCGGTGACCACCACAAGACCCGCGTATGGCTGCTGGCAACCGCCCTGCTCGGCATGACGTTCATCGCGGGCCAGATCTACGAGTTCACGATCTTCGTGCAGGAGGGTTTCACCGTCCGATCCAGCCCCGCCGGGAGCGCGTTCTTCGTCCTGACCAGCTTCCACGGAGCCCACGTCACCATCGGCATCCTGATGCTGTTGTCGCTCGTCGCGATGTCGCTCCGCGGCGCTCTTCCGCAATCGCGTCACACGACCGTGGAGTATGTCGGCCTGTACTGGCACTTCGTCGACATCATCTGGATCATCATCTTCACCGTCATCTATCTCGTACCGAGCTAAGGAGCGGTCGTGGAGTCTGACGTCACGCACGCACCGGCCGGCCACCCCGAGCACACGGGCGCCACGGTCGAGCATCCCCATCCCGAACCGCGGACGTATGTGATCGTTGCTGTCTGGCTGGCGATCGCGACCGCGATCGAGGTGGCCCTCTACTACCTCGAGATGCCCGATGGGCTGATGATCGGCCTGCTGCTGTTCTTCGCGATCCTCAAGTTCACCCTGGTCGTGATGTACTTCATGCACCTAAAGTTCGACGCGATCATCTTCCGACGCTTGATGATGACCGGGATCGTCCTCGCGTTGAGCGTGTACATCATCGTGCTGCTCACCTTCGGGATCCTCCGGTAGCGAGATGCCCGGCGAGGCGGTTTCCTTCCCGTGGAGCTGGCACCCGCACTTCGAGGTGTGGATCCTGGTCGCCGCACTCCTCGGCGGGTACTTCTGGGCGCTGCGCGTTCTTGGGCCGAAGCACGTCGAGCCCATCGAGTTCGCCGCGACCCGCCGCCAGAAGATCTTCTTCGTGCTCGGGTGCGGGGCGATCCTCGCCGCGGCCGACTGGCCGATGCACGAGCTGTCCGAGAGCTACCTGTACAGCGCCCACATGATCCAGCACATGACCTTGACCTTCGCCGCCGCCCCGCTGCTGATGATGGGAACCCCGGCGTGGCTGTGGAGGCTCCTGCTGAGCGCTCCACGGGTATTGGCGGCGGTCCGAGCCGTCACCCGGCCGCTCATCGCCCTCATCGTGTTCAACGTGGTCCTGGTATTCACCCACTGGCCGCTGATCGTGACGGCGAGCGTCCGAACCGAGGGGGTCCATTTCTCTCTGCACGTGCTGCTGTTCGCATCAGCGCTCATCATGTGGACGCCGGTGCTGTCGCCCCTCCTGGAGCTCCCACGGCTGACCGACCCGGGACGCATGCTGTATCTGTTCCTGCAATCGCTGGTCCCGACGATCCCGGCGTCGTTCCTCACCTTCGGCGCCGAGCCCCTCTATCACGTCTACGAGACCTTCCCGCGACTCTGGGGTATCTCGGCGCACACCGACCAGCTGGTAGCGGGACTGATCATGAAGATCGTCGGCGGCTTCATCTTGTGGGGCGTCATAGCCGTGATCTGGTTCCGCTGGTGGTCGCTCGAGAACAAGGAAGGGGTGGACGTTCTGGCCTTCGGTGACGTCGATCGCGCCTTGAACCGCGCGCAGGTGGCGAAGTCGTGAGCGAGTTCCGCAAGCGAGTACTCGAGCCCGCGTTGATCCCTTTCGTGGCGTTCGCCTTCATCGGCGCGCTCGCCTATGCCGTGTCCCGCATCCTCCTCGCCGTCACGACCGAGGGCTCGGTCGTCGTAGCCACGGTCATGGCGGCCTGCATCCTGTTCGCGGCGGCCGCGGTCGCCAAGGGCGGCACCCTGAAGAAGATCCAGAAGATCTCGCTCATCGCCTTCACGCTCCTGCTCTTCGGGGGCGGGATCGCCGTCGAGGCGTCGCTCGGCCCGCGCGAGGTGGAGCATCACGTCGAGGTTGCCGCGACCCTCACCGCCCAAGATCTCACGTTCGACAAGGCCGAGTTCATCCTTCCCGCCGACGAGCCGTTCGCGCTGGAGCTCGTGAACCGCGACACCCAGCCGCATAACATCTCGATCTTGGGCACCGCGCCCGGAGAGAAGCTGTTCACCTTCCCGCCCTTCGTCGGGTCGGCGACGCGCCAGTTCGAGTCGGACGAAGACGGCATCCCGACCGGCAGCTACGACTTCCTGTGCGACGTCCACCCTTCCATGAAGGGGAAGGCGATCGTCGGCGAGCCCCCGCCGGGCGGGACGCCGCCACCGCAACCGACCGGCAGCCCGTCGCCGGGGGCTGCCAGCCCGGCCGCACCGATCGACCTCATCGCCAAGAGCACGGCGTTCGATAAGGCCGAGCTCACCTTTCCCCACGGCGCGCAAGTGACGATCAACCTCCGCAACGACGACCCGCTGCCTCACAACTGGTCGCTCTACACCGACCAGTCGTTCACGCCCCCCGCACTCTTCACGGGGGAGATCTTCAGCGGACCGGCCGAACGGAAGTACGTCTTCACGGCTCCTGCCACGCCCGGCACGTACGCGTTCAAGTGCGACGTGCACGCGAACATGACGGGGACGGCGATCGTTACCTGAGATCGCGCGAGACGTGGGGGGGGGGCCCCCGGGGGGGGATGCGGCGGGAGGAACGGGGGGCGGGCGGGGGCCGGGCGGCCCGCCCC
>JBKKCR010000062.1:0-25496 GCA_046712825.1 Actinomycetota bacterium
TGTCGTGAACGTGAACCCACACGCCGGGGCGAAGGCGCGGGAGGACCTCGAAGAAGAGCCGGTTCACGTCGCTCCCGGTCTTGGAGACGTGGGTGGAATCGATGAGCAGGATGTCGCCGGCCTCGAGCTCGCCGAATCGCTCCGGGTCCACGTCCTGCACGGGCGACTGGATGATCTCGTTCGCGTCCTCGTCGCCCGGCTTCAGCAGCGAGCGCAGCACGTCGGGATACGGCTCGATGAACGTGCACGCGATTGCGCCGTCGAAGAACCGCTCGTTGGTATCCAGGATCACGCACGAGGAGTAGCCCGAGCCGACCTCGATGATCCGCTTCGGGTGCAGATGACGGATCACGGAGTACAGGAAGATCGCGTCCGAGTAGCTGTAGTAGCGGTTCTCGAAGCGGTAGCGCATCTCCGGCCCGCCGTCGGCTGTGAACGGCAACTCAGGGTAGAAGGCCTTCAGCTGCTCGAGAAGGGCGAGCTGCTCGTCCTCGCGCAGGTCGATCCCGGGGAGGGCGCGCTTGGAACGATCGAAGATCTCGCGTGCGCGCGCCTGCACTTCGTCGGCCGCCGGCACGGGGGAGTAGAAGTGGCCGGGCGGCACCCACGTCCGGAACCGCTCGAGCTCGCCCTTGAGCCGGTCGATCTCGGCGTTCGAGCGCTCCCGCTGCTCTTTCAGGCGCTGCGTTTGCGCTCGCAGCCGGTCGCGCTCGCGCAACAGGTCGCCGAGCTTCGGCACGCGCTGAGCCGCGGCTTTGAGTCGTCGCTTCGCTTCGCTCATCGTCCGGGAATGATCAGCCGCCCGCGACCCGATCGGTCACTTCGGTGAATTCGTAGAGATGATCCTTGTCCGCCCACACGAAGCTATCGTCGGGAAGCAAGGGAAGGTTGGCGCCGAAGTACAGCGAGAAGATCTTCCGGAAGAAGTTCACCGGCGTGATCGTCTGCGGGATCCCCGGGTCGGTTACGCCGGGCAGGTACATGGCGGTCAGGATCGGGAACTTCTGCAGGAGCTGACGGGTGGTCTTCGAGGTCCACGCGTCGGGATCCGGGTTCTTGTTCGCGGAGTCGTTGCCGGGCGGCGGCCCCTCGTCCGAGGCGAAGATGATGATCGGGTCGGACTCGTCGGGGCCGGCGAGGAGGCGGTCGGCGGTCTTCGTCAGCATCGTGTTGGCGAACATGAGCGCCTCGAGGTAGTTGCGATGCCAGTGCCGCCGCTTCATCACGTCGGCCTCGAGGAAGCTCCCGTCCCGTTCGAACACGTAGGGCTCGTGCGGAAGGATGATGTGCGCGAACACGAAGGTTGGCTTGCCGTCGTTCCCGACCCGAACGAGCTGCTCGATCTGGAACAGCACCCTCGCCCAGGAGACGCGCCTCGGATCGAGGGTGTCCTTGCCGAAGCCGAAGCTCTTCGAGAGCGGGCCGAGCGGCGTCGTGTCGAGGAGGGTGCGCGAGAATTCCGACAGCGGGTCGTAGCTGATGGTCTCGTCCGCGAGCACGCTCGTGCGGGTCCCCTCGAACCACGACCCCAAGTGCACGTACCGGTAGTCCTGCTCCTTGAGGAAGCGCCCGACCTCGTGGTCCTTGATCAAGCCGTAGAGCGGGCCCCAGTCTCCCGACGTTCCCACCTGCTTCGCGACCTCGTCCAAGTAGTTCATGTTCAGCATCGACGAGATGGAGTGTCCCGTGTTCGGGTAGTTCGCGCGCGCATGGTGCGCGACGACGAAACCCTTCGCCTCGAGCGAGCTGAGGAACGGCCGGTTGTCGTAGTCGAAGTAGGGGCCTAGTGAGTCCTCGCCCCCGTAGCGGTCGAAGTTCACGTAGTAGATGTCGCGCTTGCCGTTGAGGACCTCACCTGCGGTTGGGATCGGTGACGGGTGAGAGACCGCCTCGACATCCGCCGGGCCGGTGAGCTTGTCGGCCACGATCGGGACGGCGGTGGTGAGAACCAGAACGGCGGCGACACCGTTGAGGATCTTCGTGACCTCGGGCAGCGATCTGCGCACCCGCAGCAGGAGCCATCCTCCGCCGAGTGCCAGCAGCGCGAAGAGGGCCAGCACGTACCGGTCCCGGCCCACCGTGACGCCGGCGACTTCCACGTCCTCGATCGCGTCGGCGACGTACCCGTACGAGAAGAAGAGGAAGACGACCAGCGAGACGAGCAGCGCGGCTCGCCGGACGTCCCGGAGGACCAGCCACGCGATCAGGAGCAGAACGGCAGCCGCTGCGACGACCAGGCCGAGCGGCTGGAGTGCCTCTCCGGTCGACACCTCGTCGATGTTCGTACGGAACAGGTGGAGGACGGGGAAAGCCGCGAACAGGATCGGGTAGAAAGGGAGCGGCAGGCGGCGCTTCTTCTCGGTGGGCTCGCTGGGGGCGGGCTCCGCCGCTCCTTCGGTCACGCCTTCCTCCGCATGAGATACAGCGTTCGCTCGGACGAGGCGATGCTCTCCCGCCGCTCGACGGTGAAGCGCCCGGCGAAGGCGCGCTCGAAACCTTCTTGTGTGTAGTTCGGGAAGATGTCATCGCGGGAGGTCAGCAGTATCTTCACCTTGGGATCGCTCTTCGGAACGAATTCGACGATCAGCGACCGGCAGAGTTCGGCGAAGAAGCCGGCGACGCGCTCGAGCGGAACGTTGTTGCCGATCGCGAGGTGATGGACGACCGCGAGCGCCATCGCGAGGTCGGCCGGGCCGCGGTCGGCGAGTGAGAACCGCTCGGTGTTCTCCCAGCCGATCCGTGGGCTGGGGTTGGTGAGATCCTGGAGGAGCGGCAGGAAGTTGGCGTCGCCGGCACCGACGACGCCGTCGCGGTACGCCTGCTCGACGCATCCGGGGTCGACCTCCAGGCACACGGTTGGGATGCCCTTCTCGGACGCGATGCGCGCGAACGTTCCCACGTTGCCGCCGAGATCCCAGACCGTCGACGGGCCGGCCTCGTCGATGAGCTTCGACACGAGCATGCGCTTGTGCTCGGTGCCTTCCTGCGAGTAGCTGCCCGCATCCGAGTAGTACTCCGTCCACACCGAACGCGGAGGTTCCCAGTCCAGTCCCCGGATGCAGGATCCGAGGTTCTCGATGATCCCTCGGAAGGCCCGCATGCTGAACGAGCGGCCTTTCGCGGAGGCCTTCGGGTCGTCGCTCTCGTGACGTTGCTGGCTCTTCGCATGCGCGTGGATGTGGAGCATGAGCGATGGCTTCATGCGGGAGCGCCGGGGAAGGAGCTCGCTCGCGAGATCGAGCGGGATGCCGTCGATGTGGATCCGGGAAAGCTGCTGAAGGCGGACGTCGGTGTACGCGACGAGCGAGAGCGGGGCGAGGAAATGCTTGCAGAATTGGCTGTAGGCGATCCACGGCTGGCCTTCGCGCAGGATCTCGAACGAGAGCGTGTCGATGAGCACGGGTTTCCCGCGGAGCCACTGGATGTTGTACGCGCTCGCGTCGCGGAGCGACATCCCGTGATCGAGGGCGAGACTCTGGATCTCGAGGGTCGCGAGCGCAGCGGCTTTCAGCTGGCCGAAGCTCCACTCATACGGATAGGAGATGAATGGGATCGGCTCGGGCTGCACCACTTTGTAGGCGCCGGCCTCCGCGGCGAGGTCGAGAGAGACCTCTTCCGCGGGAACCATCAGACCGCGTTCGATGAGTGCGTCGTACAGTCCGGACGAGGTGAATCGGTCCCAATGGTCGCGGTGGATCTCGGTGATCTGGCGAAGGAGAACGCCGTCTCGTGTGAAGACGAAGCCGCTGGGGTCTCGGAACGATCCCCCGAGACGTTCGACCGGCATCAAGCCTTACGCGACAGCTTTGCGCCGACGAACGACCAGATGCGGCGCCAGAAAACTTTGAGGGCAAGTGCCGCGCCGACGGCACCTCCGACGACGAGCTGGATGATGTAGCTGCCGGAATTTCCGTCGATGTACGACGTCGCGGAGCCCGCAACCAGCACCATCAACGAGATGAGAACCGCAGACCACGCTGCACGACGTGTACCCGCCCTCATGCGCACCTCCCCACACACATCCTGCGATCGAAGAATCTGCAGGCCGCCGCGCCAGTCCCAGCGGATGCGCAGATGCTACCACCCAGTCCCGGAGAGGGCCCTCAACGTCAGGGCAGCACGACGTTCGGCGACCGGATGCCGCGCCGGCCGAGCGCGTTGCGCGTGTCCACGACGAGGCGAGCGCTCCGGGCGATCAGCTCGTAGTCGAGCGCGTCGTGATCGCAGATGATCAGCAGTGCGTCCGACGTCGATACGAGCTCTTCGGTCAACGGGACCGCCGTCAGCGCGGGGTCGAGCGGCAACTCGGGCACCAACGGATCGATGTAGGAGACGTCGGCGCCCCACGACTGCAGATGGCGGATCACCTCGAGCGCCGGCGATTCACGATAGTCGCGCACGTTGGGCTTGTACGAGACGCCCACCACGACGACCTTCGAGCCTCGCACGGCGATTCCGCGATCGTTGAGGGCATGGATCACGTGGGTCACGACGACCTGCGGCATGCGGGCGTTGACCACTTCTGCCAGCTCGATGAAGCGCGTTCCCTCTCCGGTGAGGCGCGCCGCCCATTGCAGATAGAAGGGGTCCAAGGGGATGCAGTGACCGCCGACGCCGGGGCCCGGGAAGAACGGCATGAACCCGAACGGTTTCGTCGCGGCAGCCTCGATCACTTCCCAGATGTTGACCCCGATCGCGCGCGCCACCGACGACAGCTCGTTCGCGAGCGCGATGTTCACCCAACGGAAAGTGTTCTCGACGAGCTTCGCCATCTCGGCGGTGCGGGCGTCGGAGACCGGATGGACCTTCTCGACGAAACGGCGGTAGATCATGGCGGCGGCCTCTGTGCCCGCCGGTGTCGCGCCGCCGACGACTCTCGGGATGTTCGCGGTTCGGAACGACGCGTTCCCCGGATCGACGCGTTCCGGAGAGTACGCGAGCAGGAAGTCCTCGCCTAGCCGCAGACCGCTCGTCTCGAGGATGGGAAGCACGACGTCCTGGGTGGTCCCCGGATAGGTCGTCGACTCGAGGATCACGGTGTGGCCGGGTCGGAGCACGCCGGCGATGATCCGCGCGGCCTCCTCGATGAAGGTCATGTCGGGCTGCTTGCCGACGGCCAGCGGGGTCGGCACGCAGATGAACAGGACTTCTCGTTCCCGAAGATCCTCGGGCGAAACGGTGAATCGTGTCCGGGTGGCGACCTCGGCGAGCTCTTCGTCGCTCACGTCGTCTATGTGCGACCGGCCGGTGCGGAGCCGGGCGATGGCTTCGTCGTCGACGTCGAAGCCGGTGACGTCGATCCCGGCGCGCGCCATCGTGACGACGAGCGGGAGGCCGACATAGCCGAGGCCCAGCACAGCCGCGTCCCACGACCAGCTCTCGAGGGCCTGGATGATCTTCGAGTCGTCGCTCATGTGCGTCCGGGTCCTTTGGTGCTTCGACGGTACACTTTATGTGTTCCCGGGCTCGGGTACTCCGATCCCTAGCAGGAGTCCTCTCGATCCGATGAAGGTGCTCACCATCGCCGGCGCGCGCCCGAACTTCATGAAGGTCGCGCCCGTTTTGCGCGCGCTCTTCGAGCGTGGGATCGAAGCTTCCCTGGTTCATACGGGACAGCACTACGATCCGGCGATGTCTGCCGCGTTCTTCTCCGATCTCGGCCTCCGCGAGCCCGACGTCCACCTCGAGGTGGGATCCGCCTCGCACGCGGTGCAGACGGCCCGGGTGATGGAACGGCTGGAGCCGGTGATCGAGGAGCGCGAGCCGGATCTCGTCGTCGTGGTCGGCGACGTGAACTCCACGCTCGCCGGCGCGCTGGTGTGCGCGAAGCTCGGCGTCGCGGTAGCGCATGTCGAGGCCGGCCTCCGCAGCTTCGACCGCGCCATGCCCGAAGAGATCAACCGGGTGCTCACCGATCAGGTGTCGGACCTGCTCTTCACTACATCGCCCGAGGCCGAGACGAATCTGCTGCGCGAAGGCGTACCCGCCGAGCGCATCCATTTCGTCGGCAACCCGATGATCGACTCGCTCGAGCGTCACCTCGAGCGAGCCCGCGCATCCGACGTCACGAAGCGGCTCGGGCTCGTCGGACGGCCGTACGGCCTCGTGACTCTGCACCGGCCGTCCAACGTGGACGACCCGGACGTGCTCGCCGGCGTGCTCGGCGCGCTCGCCGACGTGGCTCGCGAGATCCCGCTGGTCTTCCCGGCTCACCCGCGCACCGTGAAGATGATGGAGCGCTTCGGTCTGTCAGGCCTCGAAGGCATCACCACGATCGAGCCGGTCGGCTACCTCGACTTCCTCCGCTTGATGGCGGACGCTCGGCTGGTGCTGACCGACTCCGGCGGGATCCAGGAGGAGACCACGGTCCTCGGAGTTCCGTGCCTCACGATCCGCGACAACACCGAACGGCCCATCACGATCGAGATGGGCACCAACCGCCTTGTCGGCTCGGATCCGGAGCGGATCCGCAGCGAGGCGCTCGCCGCCATCAAAGGCCCGCGCCCCGAGACAGGACGGCCGCCGCTTTGGGATGGGAAGGCGGGAGAACGGATCGCCGACGTCGTCGCCGGCTGGGGCGAGGACCGGGCGAAGCAAGGTCGGTAGTCGGGTCCGTGCGCGTCACCATGCTGCTCCGGAACCTCTTCGTGCGAGATGCGCGCGTGCTCCGGGAGGCCCGTGAGCTCGCACGAGCCGGGCACGACGTGACCGTCGTCGCGCTGCAGGCGGGCGAGATTCCCGAACGCGAGGACCGCGACGGGTTCCGCGTCCACCGCGCGGTGCGGGCCGGCCGACTGGCGGGCCCGACGATCCTCGGTGCTGCAGGAGGCGCCGTATCCGAGTCCACGGCCCGCGCGTCGCGACGGCCGGCCGCGGCGGTATGGCTGCGCGACACGCTGCTCGAGCGCAGGATGCTTCTCGGCGCGATGGCGAACCCTGCCGACGTGTACCACGCGCACGACCTGACCACGCTTGCTCCGGCGCTCCGCGCCGCACGCGCGAGCGGCGCGCGCCTGGTTTACGACGCGCACGAGCTGTACACCGAGCTGTCCGGTCTCGGTGCGGGGGAGCGCAAACGCTGGGCGGGCGTGGAGCGGCGGCTGATCGGCGCGGCCGACGCGGTGATCGTGCCGTCGCCGTCGCGCGGTGACGCGTTGGTGGAGCGCTACGGGATCGCGCCGCCGGCCGTCGTCATGAACTGTCCGCCGCGCGGCCCGGTCCCCGATCCGGAAGCGAGTCCGCTGGCGGGTCTGCGTCGCGGCGGGGAGATCCTCCTCGTCTACGCCGGAGGCTTCATCGCCGGCCGGGGCCTGGAGAACCTGATCGCCGCCACGCGGATGCTCCGGGTCACGCGCCTCGTCATGCTCGGCTGGGGCCCGCTCGAGGGCGAGCTTCGCGCGCTCACACAGAAGTGGAACATGACCGAGCGTGTGTCCTTCTTCGGTGCGGTCGACCCCGACGACGTCGTGGCAGTCGCGGCCGGCGGCGACGTCGGCCTCGCGCCCTACCTCCCGATCGGGCTCAACAACGTCCTCGCGGCGCCGAACAAGCTCTTCGAGTATCTGCACGCGGGACTACCCGTCGCCGCGAGCGATCTCCCCGACATCCGCCGCATCGTCGACGAGAACGAGGTCGGTGAGCTCTTCGACGCGGCGGATCCGCAGTCCATCGCTGCGGCGGTCCGGCGCCTGACGGCGTTCCCCGACCGGCTGCGCAAGCTTCGCGCGAGCGCCTCGGCCGCCGCCCAGCGGTTCACGTGGGAAGCACAGGCGCGGACGTTGCTCGAGGTGTACGACGGCCTGGAGAAGCCACGCGGCTAGCTCTTCTTGGTCCGTTTCGGCAGGAGCGACTTCCGTTTCGGTTTGGCGCTCGGCGGCGGCACCGAAACGTCGAGCTCCACGCCGGAAGGCGGGAGGCAGAGATAGAAGGTGCGGTCGGCCCGGTAGCTCGGGCTGAGCTTGAGCACGGATGCGAAGCCGACGTCGGTGAAGATGCGGATCAGCGATTCCTCGTCGGGCCAGAACGACACGAAGTTGCCCCACGACGCGGTGTTGCTCGCCGCGTGCTGCTCGGGCGTGCGTCCGGCGAGCTCATCGAAGAGCTCCCCGCGGTAGCCCATCTCCTCGTGGGTCGGGTTGAGCGACACGTGCGTGTCGACGATGGTCGGCGTCGATGCGCATCTGCGCATCAGCTCGACCACGTCCTTCAGCTCGAGGTGGTACAGGAGGCCGAGGAGCGCGATGCAGTCGTATTCGCCGGGGCCGATGGGGAACTCCCGAACGTCGCCCTGCAGCCAACGGATCCCCTCGACCTTGGGCATCCGCTGGGTGCGTACGTCGACCGCGGTCACGTCCCAGCCCAGCTTAGCGGCCATGATCGAGACGCTTCCGTGGCCGCACGCGAGATCCAGCAGCCGTCCGGGTTTCAGGTTCTTCAGCAGCTCTACGACCACCTCGAGCCGGTAGTTGGAGTCATGAGACGTCATCTGATCCTCCTGGGGCCTGACGTGCGGTCTCACCGACGAGCCGTGCATCGAGGGCGTCCGGGGGTTGCGCCGGTGCAGTATCCCCCTCCTGAGGCGCCGACGCACCTCCGTCGGTGACCGCGGCGGGGGGAGGACTGCGCCACGATCGCGTCGTCGCGGCGACGAGCGCGAGCATGCCGACCGGACCTATGACCACCCGCGTGACGCTTCGGGAGAGGAGCCACTCGATCGCAAACGGCGTGGTCATGTACACGAGGAAGGTGGCAGCCAGCACGCCGAACGCCGCCATCGTTACCGACGCACGCGGCTTGGACACCACGAGCATCACGAGGATCGCCGGGACCAGCACCCCCCACAGCGCCGGATCGAAGATCTTGCCCGACATCCCGTCGGCGATCGTGCCCACGCGTCCGAACGGTGTCTCGTCCGGCACGCGGTCCAGCGTGAGATAGCCCGAAAGCTTGTGCGACACGGCGAAGGCGACCCACGGGAGCAAGGCCGCGACGGTCAGCACACCGATCCCCAGGCCGGCGCGGCGCCGACGATCCCAGAGGAACAGCGAGCCGGCGAAAACCGCCGCCAGGATCGCGCCCTCGAGCTTGGTGGCGGCGGCGCCCGCGAGCAGGATCGCGGCCGGCGCGAGACGGACGCCTTCGTCGCGGCCGATCAGGTACAGCGCTGCGCCGGCGACGCCGAACAAGGCGGCGGGGACGTCGGCGTATCCTTTCATCGCCTCGTGCAGCACCACAGGTGCCGCGACCCACGCGAGCAGGAAGAGTCCGGCGGGCCGCCGCCGCCAGCCGAGCCCCGCTATCGCGAGCGCCCCCGCGGCCCACAGCCATGCGAGCTGGAACTGCGTCGGGAAGCTTCGCTGGTAGTTCCCGGAGAGCCGGTATACGACCGCTTGCCAGCCCGGCAGCAGCGGCGGATAGAACTGATGGGAGTAGTCGTAGATCGGCGCGGTGAACACGGGGTTGTCGAACGTGTCGAACTGCGCCAGCGCTTTCGCCTTGAGCGACCAGATCGCCCAGCCGTCGTACGCGGCGACCGGACGCGAGAAAGACAAGACCAGAAGCACGACGCCGGCTATCGCGATCACGGCCGTAGCTGCCCACGGCGTCCGGTCGTCGGTGAACCGCGCGCGCAGACGCGGCCCCAGGAACCATGCCCCGATCAGGACGACGGCAGCGCCGGGGAGCACGGCGCCGAGCAGCCCGCCGATCATCGCGCCCCATCCGAGGAAGACGAAGCCGAGGAGTCCGCCTACCCCGACCCGGAGCGGAAGCGTGCCGTCGATCCACCGCATCCCGACCATCGTCGGGACGGCCGTCGTGGCGAGCGACGCGACGATCAGTCTCAGGGCCGGACCACCGCCCAGCGAACGCCTTGGGCGACGACCGTGCCGAAGTCCTGCGGGTCTGCCACGCGATAGGTGACGACGACGGTCGGGACCTCGGTGCACTCGGCAACGTTCGGCAGGAGCCGGAAAGCGAGCAGGTAGAAGCGCGTCGCGTCGTCGCGGCAGCGGCCGTCGGGCGTGAACAGCGTCCAGGTTTCACCGGGGCGGAGATTCTTGCGGGCGGCCGCGACCATCGCCTCGGGCATCGGCGGGGGCAGGCGGCCGACCTCGGACTGTCCGGCGTCGACGAACTCCTTCGTCTCGTGTCCGATCGTGACGAGCATCGAGCCGGCCAGCGCGATCGAAACGATCACGGCAACGACCGGGGGGATGTCGCGGAGGGCGATCCTTCGGATGGAGCCGCGACCTTTGAGGGCGGCCCAGGCGATCGCCGACCCGGCTACTGCTCCGGCGATCCCGGCGACCGTGTAGCCCGACATCTCTACCTCGCGCTCCGCTGCTTCACGAACACGACCGCGACGTTATCGCCGAACGATGTCGATCGCGTCCACCCATTGACCGGATCGGTCAGATACTCGATCGGCCATCCCAATCGGTTCGAATAATGCCGGTCCCAGACGAGATACGACCCGGCCGGCACCTCGCCCAGCGGTGTGGCGGTCGTACGGTTCGATGGGATCGGCCGGAACGGCACCTCATAGAAGGTGTTCAGCCAGGCGTGCGTCGTGTAGACGCGCTCGGGGGGAACGTCGCGCGCATCGAGCCAGGCTGCGGCCGCTCGCATCGCGACGCCCTCACGGTCGAGCGGCCGTGGATCCGTTTGCAGTCCGAGATACCCGACGATCCCGAGCACTGCCGCCGCGATTACCACCCCAATGGCTCGCGGGATCCTCGGCCGTACGACCGAAGAAGCCCCGGCGATCCACTCGGTTCCGAGCGCCGCAGCGATCGCGAGCCCCGGCGCGAGCGGCAACAGGAAGAGGCCGTATCCGCCCGACGCGTACAGCCCGAAGCGGTAGAGGATCGTGTGCGTCGCGAAGTACAGCACGAAGGGCGCCAGGGCGAGCGCGCGCCAGCGGAGCGTCCGAAGCCGCGGAAGCGCCAGAACGGCGAGCGCCAGAACGGCCCAACCCGCCCCAGCGCCGACGGGGGAGAGGAAGTGCGATAGGCCACCGGAACCGTAGAACGTGGTCTCTCGCGGCTCGAGGTAGACCTCGGCGAACGCGGAGCGGCCCTCGGCGATCGCGAACGCGACCTCGTAGACGACGAGCGGCACGGCCGCGATCACCGCCGGGCGCCACGCCCGGCGCACCAAGCACACGAGTCCCCAGGCGCCGAGGATGACGATTCCCTCGTGGCGCAACAGCGGCAGCAGCCCGAACGCAACCGAAGCCAAGTGATCCCGGCGGTCGACCGCCGCTGCGACGCCGGCGACGAATGCGAGCGAGAAAGGTACTTCGGTCAGCGCGGTGTACGACAGATCGTTGAACCAGGGCTGGAACCACAGCACCAGCGGCACGAGGAACAGCAAGCGCAGGCCGAGCCTCTGCGCGACCCGCGTGGCGAGCAAGACCGTGGCGCCCGCGATCAGCAGCGACATCATCCGTGCGCCGTCGAGGCCCCACCGTGCCGGGATCGCGTACGTCAGCGTGTTCGCCGGCCTGCCCCATGGGTCGAGCAAGTAGCTCGGATGCTGCCACGACTCGGCGGCGAGGCGGACGTGTCCGAGCTCGTCGTGGATGGGGACGCCGGGGGATGAGGACATGAGCCACGCCGTCCACGCGAGGCCGGCCGCGAACGAAATGACGTACGCGACCCGAAGAACGCGGCTCGATCCGATCGGCGCCGAGGCGGGCGGTTCCGGGAGGATCTCCCCGGGATCGGTGCGGTCTAGCGTGCTGCCGGAGGATGCCACTACGCGCGGCAGTCTAGCGGTTCCAGAGAGTTATTCTCATCACCGATGAGATCTCTTTCCCTGACCGGGAAGCCGGACACGGCCCACGCCCCAACCAGCGAGGGAGCGGCTGGCTCGCCTGCGAGCCGTCGCATGAGGGCGGCCAGGGCCTTCTACCTGCATCAGGTCTCCGTCATCGCGCTCGTATTCGGCGCGACGCTGCGGATCCAGCAGTTCGCGTTCCGGCGATCCTTGTGGCTCGACGAGGCAGCCATGGCCGTCAACATCGTCGGCCGCTCATACGCCGGCCTATTGGAGCCGCTCGACATCCAGCAATCGGCGCCGGTCGGTTTCCTGTGGGTTCAGCGCTTCTTGATCGATGTGCTCGGCAACAACGAGTATGCGCTCCGGTTGTTCCCGCTGCTCTGCGGTTTGGGCTCGTTGTTCCTCTTCCATCGCCTAGCACGGCGCATGCTGTCTCCCCGCGTCGTGCCGGTCGCGAACATCCTGTTCGCTCTTTCGCCGCTCGTTGCCTACTACTCGAACGAGGCAAAGCAATACTCGGGCGATGTCCTGGCCGCATTGCTCCTCATGAATGCGGGGTACGGCTTGATGCGAGCCACGCGCATCACGGCGCGCGGTGCGGCCGGCTTGGGGCTGCTTGGGGCCGTGCTCTTGTGGTTTTCCAGTCCCGTCGTTCTTGTGCTCGGCGGCGTCGGCTCGACCGTCATGCTGGCGCACATGTCGCAACGCAGGTGGGGGAACGTTGCCCGGCTCGGCGCCGCATACGTCGCGTGGGGGACGACCTTCGCGTTCGCGTGGAGCTTCGCCAGGCGATCCGTCGACGCTCACCCGGCGTTCTTCGCGTACTGGGCCGCGGGGTTCCCTCCCGAAGGGGGATCGTTGCCGGACATCGCCCGATGGCTCGGCGGGCGGGCGCTGGACGTGATGGCGTCACCCGTCGGCTTGACCTTCACCGGCCTCGGCTTGGCTCTTTGCGCCGTGGGTGCGGCGTCATTCATCCGAAGGAAGCGAGGAACGGATCTCCTCTTGCTTCTCTCCCCGCTGCCGTTCCTCCTCGGCGCCGCCTTCCTTCGTCAGTACCCGATCAGATGGAGGCTGGTGCTTTTCCTCGCTCCGATCTTCCTCCTCCTCCTCGCGGCGTCGATCGACTGGGACGTACGCCGTCGTCCGCGGATCGCGCTCACCCTCCTCCTTGTGCCCCTTGCGGTCGTCGCGGTCGGACCCGTGGGGATCGCAGGGAGGACCTTCGTCCGTCCGCCCGACGCCAACATGGCTCGACCCGTGTTCCAGCATGTGGCCCGCAACTGGCGGCCGGGAGATCAGCTGTATGTTCATGAGGTCGCCCGCGCCGCTTACCTTTACTACGGACCGTTCGTCGATGTGAAAGCCGTCGGCTATATCGTCCGGCGGAACGACTTTCCATGCGATCCGGCGAAGACGCTCTCCGCTCTGAAGCGAGCAACTCGCGTATGGCTGGTGTTCGCGTACAACTTGTCGACGAGGCCGGTCAACGAACGCGCGGTCGTCCGATCGTTCATCGAGGTGGTGGCCCGGCCGGTCTCCGCCTTCGTAGCCACGGAGGCCGCAGCCTATTTGTACGACCCGCACCCGCCTACCCCGACTTCTTCGGAGCGGTTCGTCGGAGACTCGTCGACGCCCTGCATCGGCGTGCGTGCCCTAGAAGGGTGAGGTAGCCCACTGAGGGTCAGGCGGTCCAGCGTCCCATGATCGGCCGCTCGGATCCGTCCCCGTAGGAGAAGACGATGTCGACCACCCTGTCGGGGTCGCTGGCGAGGTACCAGGTGCCGACGCGGAAGACGCCGGGTGTGTCGATGCCGTCTCCGTCGAAGTCGCCGGCCACCGGGGTGTCCGAGGCCGAACCGAACGCGAACTGAAGGTCCACCTCGTAGTCGGTACCGGTGGCAAGGTACCAGGTGTTCTCGCGCACGACGCCCGGCGTGTCCGTCCCGTCGCCGTTCCAGTCGCCGACGATCGGCCGGTCCCCGGTCGTGCCGAAGCTGAACGTCTTCTCGGCGGTTCCGTCGAAGCCGTTGATGAGCTTCCAGGTGCTCCCGGAGACCAGTCCCGGCGTCTCGTCCCCGTCCCCGTCCCAGTCGCCGACGACCGGCACGTCACCGCTCGATCCGAACTCGACGACGATGTCGACGACGCGGTCGGGGTCGCTGGCCAGGTACCACGTTCCATCGCGGTAGACGCCCGGCGTCTCGACACCGTCGCCGTCCCAGTCACCTGCCACAGGCACGTCGCTCGCGACGCCGAACCCGAACTCCGCCTCGGCCGTCGGGTCGAAGCCGGTGTTCACCTTCCAGACGTTGCCATCGACGAGCGCCGGCGTCACCGGCGCCGGCCCGTTCCAGTCGCCGACGATGGGGATGTCCCCGCTCGAGCCGTGTGCGAACGTCATGTCCGCGGTCGAATCGAACGCGTTCGACACGAGCCACAGGTTGCCGCGGAAGGCGCCCGGCGTCTCGTCGCCGTCGCCGTCCCAGTCGCCGACCAGCGGCACGTCGGTGGACAACCCGTAGGTGAACGTGATGTCGACGATCCGATCGGGCTTGCTCGCCAAGTACCAGGTGCTGCCGCGCACCACGCCGGGCGTGTCGATGCCGTCGCCGTCGAAGTCACCGGCGATCGGCCGGTCGGACGCCGAGCCGAACGAGAACACCAGGTCGACGACATTGTCCGGTTTGGTCGCCAGGTACCAGGTGTTCCCGCGCACGACGCCCGGCGTGTCGATGCCGTCGCCGTCCCAGTCGCCGGTTATCGGACGGTCCGTCGAGGACCCGAAGCCGAACGTCTTCTCGGCAGTGGAGTCGAAGCCGTTGTTGAGCTTCCAGGTGTTCCCCGAGACCACGCCCGGGGTGTCGTCGCCGTCGCCGTCCCAGTCCCCGGCGAGCTTGCGGTCGCCGGAGCCGCCGAACGTGAAGCTGCTCCCCGCGCCACCGGTCAGCAGATACCAGGTCGACCCGCGTACCACGCCGGCGATCGCCGGGATCACCGACACCTCGATCGTGAACCATGCGCTCATCGAGGTTCCGAGATCGTCGTTCACCAGCTGGAGCTGCTCGGTGTACTTGCCCGGCGCCAGGACGAACGCGTTCAGCTGGACGTTGAAGCGGCCCACTTCGCCGACGCCGATGTACGTCTTCCCGGGCACGCTCGCGTTCGAGGTAACGGCCGCAGGCCGGGTCGGGGAGATCCAGCCCGGTCCGGCGAACAGACTCTCCGCCGGGGTCGCGAGCCGCACCGCGCCGCCGAGTGGCCACGCCGCCGTCCCGGTGTTCTTCATCAAGATCGGAAGGGTGGCGTAGCTCCCGGCGACAACGGCGATCTTCGCCGGCGTCGCGGCGAGTACGCCCTGGAACGTCGCGATGCGGAACCAGTTGCTCTTCACGCCGCCGCTCGAGGGCCAGGAGAACGCGGAGCGGAACGCGTCCCCGCTGATGGTCAGGGTCTTCGTCGTCCCGACGAGCTGCATCTCGAGCACGCGGCCGCCCCACTCGCCGTAGCCGTTGCGCTTGGTGACGTTGGCGCCGACGAGCTGGCCGATCTCGGGCCACTCCGCCTCGATCGCGTTGGCGCTGACCTCCGTCGACCAATCGTGGTGCGGCGAGATCGAGTCCCACGGGTCCGGGACCGGGGAGAGATATGAGACGCTGCCGGCGGCGGTGTAACCGCCGGTCGAGGACGAGTACTCGGCGAGGATCGGCTTCCCCGAGGAGAAGAGCACTTTGCCGGCCGTGAGTCCCACCGCCGAGTTCGACGCGGAGTGCTCGAGCTGGGTCACGGTGCTCGAGCCCACCGATGTGCGGTACGCGACGCCGAGGTAGACCTGGCACGAGGTGGTCGCACAGATGTCGTAGTTCTGACCGGCCGCGCGCGCGCTGTCGCGCTTGTACGTGGCGTAGGATCGCGCGGCGACGGCCTGCGACTTGACGGCTTCCGGCGCCCACGTCGCCGGCATCTCTCGCGGCACGGCGCCGTAGAGGTACTCGGTCATCGTCAAGACGTTGATCGATCGCATCGACGTCGTGCCCGTACGGATGGCGTCCATCGAGCCGCGGTAGTAGCGAACGATCCCGGTGTTCTCGATGTGTTGGATCAACGACGAACCGGGAACGAAGCGCGCCGGGATCGTGTTCGTCCCTACGACGGTCCACGGCCCCGTGTGCGCCGGCGACTTCTCGATGATGTAGTTCGTGCCGTCGTGTCGCGCACGGAAGAACTTGAAGGTGCCGTCGCTTGCGGCGAGCGTGCCGGCGCCGATCCACTTGACCGTGAACGGCGAGTCGCTCGAGACGAGGACCTCTGCGGAGGTCTCGACCAGCACCCGAATGTCCTCGTCGGCGGGACGATCCCCGATCGTTACGCCGGAGTAATAGGAGAGGACGATCTGCGACCACGTCTTGCCGGCGTCGGCCTGGCCCTTCGCACCCCACTGCCCCATGCCGCGGCCGTGGCCCCAGCCGTGCCCCTCGGTCACCAACACCGCGTTGGAGGGCAGGGGCGTTCCCGCCGCGCGCGCAGGAGCGGCGACGACGAGCGACGTCGCGGCGAACACGCCGGCCAGCATCAGGCGACGAAGTGGTGATCGATGAGACGGCAACGGACGAAACCCCCCTTCTTGGGTTAGTTCGTCCTGTGGCGGGGTGGCCTTGAGCCGGAGCCGAAAGGCCTGGTCAGAAGCCTGATGGCGACCTTGCTCAGTCGCGTCCGGCGGCCCGTGTCCCCTGCATCGTCTCGCTCACGATGCCGGTGAGCGGGTCCTGCGGCATCACCATCGGCGCTATCCCCTGGCTGTCGAGGTAGGCGTTCACGACCTCGAGCGGTTCGCCCAGCTGTCGGATCCTGCCGTTCTGGAGCCACAGGCACTCGTGGCACATCTGAAGGACGGCTTCGAGGTTGTGCTGCACCATCACCACGGTGGCGCCGGCGGAGAAGAGCTCCCGCATCTTGTTTGCGCATCGCTGGCGGAAGTTCGCGTCCCCGACGACGAGGACTTCGTCGACCACAAGGATCTCGGGATCGACGTGGACGGCGACGCTGAATCCCAAGCGCGCGCGCATGCCCGTCGAATACGTCCGAACCGGTGTGTCGATCCGGTCGCCGAGGCCCGAGAACTCGATGATCTTGTCTTTGCGTTGCTCGATCTCCTGGCGGCTGAGACCGAGCAGGATGCCGTTGTAGGTGATGTTTTCGAGTCCGGTCAGCTCCGCGTGGAAGCCGGCGCCGAGCGAGAGCAAGCTCGAGACCTGTCCGCGAAGCTCGACCTCGCCCTCGTCCGGCGCGAGGATCCGCGAGAGCACACGAAGGAGGGTCGACTTCCCCGACCCGTTCTGGCCGATGATGCCGAACACGCTGGCCGAGGGGATGTCGAGCGTGATGTTACGCAGAGCCCAGAACTCCTCGGGCTTTCCGCCCCGCTTGAGGAACCGCACCAAGCCGGAGTGAACCGTCGGAGCCTTTTGATGGCGGAGCAAGAATCGGATGCCGAGGTCGCGGACCTGGATCGCGTAGTCGCTCAAAGCATCTTTCCGAACTGCGCCTCGCGGCGGATGAAATACCATCCGCCGAGCAGTAGTGCGACGATCCCGAAGCCCGCCGAGTACGCGAGGCTCCACCCCGGCATGACGTTCTTCGTCAGGGTGTCGGATCCGGGAACGGGGAGCACGCCGATCGCGCCGTGATAGGCCTCGAACAAGCCCGTCAGGGGGTTCAATCGAACGAGGTTGCGGAAGTTCGGATTCTTCACCCTCGTCTCGAGCGCCCACAACGCGGGCGAGAGATATAGCCACAGCCGGAAGAGGTTTCCGATCAGGCCCGGCAGGTTTCGGTAATTGAGCCCCCATACCGCCAGCGGGTACGCCAGGCCGAGGCTCAGGATGAACTGAGCCGCGATGATCGCCGGAAGGAAGACCAGATGCCAGGACGGCGCGATCCCATACACCGCCATGAAGATCGGCACGATCAGAAGGCCGACCGCGAAGTGTGCCAGCGAGGTGACGACCTCAGCGATCGGGAGCAACGCCCGCGGGAAGTAGAGGTCCTGGATGAGGTTGGTGTTGCTGCGCACGACGGCCATGGCCCCGGTGAGCGACGAGGTCATCCATTTGAAAGGAAGGAGCGCCGTCAGGACGTACAGAGGGAAGGCAGGCTCGGCTGCCTTGAGGATGAAGCTGACGAGCACGACGTAGACGAGCGTGAGCGAGAGGGGCTCGAGGATCCACCACGCGAACCCGACGGCATTCATCTCGTACGTGCTCTTCAGCTCTCTGCTGGCGAGCACCCGGACAAGGCTGCGCCGCTCCCAAGCCTCCCGGATGTAGCGACGCGGGGAGGCCATCTGTCCTGCGCTTATGCGCGTGACGGCGTCGTGGGGGTTCTGGGCAGTCTTCATGGGCGGCGCTTGGGGTCGGTGCGGATCGAGGAGGATGCCACTTCCGGCGGCAGATTATAGTCCCGCTCGACCGGCCCGGCGCGACGCCTCGACGCCGGATACGGCCGCGAGAAGCCGTTCGCGCTCCACGTTCCAGTCGAACCGTCCCGCCGCTTCGCGACCTAGCTCGATCCTGCGCGCAAGCCCCTCGGGGTCTCGATGCGCTTCGAAGATCCGCTCGCACAGCGTGTCGATGTCCCCGGGCGGGATGAACATCATCTCTTCATCCGAGAACTCGCGGACGACGGCTTCGGTCGCCGAGCAGATCACCGGCAGGCCGAGGGCACCCCACTCGAGCAGCTTGGTCGAGAAGCTGTAGCGCATCAACGGATCGGCCCGATGTGGCTGAGCGCCCAGCCAGGAGCCGGAGATGATGCCCGGCATCGCGTCCAGCGGCACCGGTCCGTCGAGCGACACTCGGTCTACGATCCCGTTGGCCCTCGCGATCTCTCGCAACCGAGGCACGAGGTCGCCGTCGCCCACGATCCGCGCGCGGATGCCCGGGACCGCATCCTTGAGCCTGGCGACCGCTTCGACGATCAGGTCGACGCCGTACCGATCGGCGACCGTACCTGCGTACAAGATGGTCCGGTCGGCGGGGTCGCGCGCCGGCAGCTCGGCGCTCCGCGAGAACAGGCGGGGGTCGGGGGCGTTGCGGACGACGGTGATCTTCTCCGGTGCGACACTGCGCAGGAACAGGTCGCGCATTGCGTCGATGACGGTGAGGACATGCGTCGCGTATCGACAGCTGAGCCGTTCTTCGAGCAGCAGCGCGCGAACCGCCCGATGATCGTCGGCGAACCCGTAGCGTGACTGGAAGAACTCCGGCAACGGATCGCGCATGTCGAGGATGATCCGCGCCCCCGCAAGGTGTGGCACCAGCGTGCTCCGGACGATGATGTTCGGGATCCCGAAGACGTACACGACGTCGTATCGATGCCGGAGATGCATCGCGCCGATCGCGGCGAGGGCCATCGCACCGAACGACGTGTACTCGAACGCGTAGCGTCCCTTCGATCCGCGCCGGCGCCTTGCGGGGAGCCGGTGAACCGCGACGCCGGCGACGTGGTCGCGCTTGGGCTCCCCCTCGTCACGCGCGCACAGGACGTCGACCTCCCAGCCGGCGTCCACGAACGCCTGCGCGTGGCGCCGGGGCCTCGTATCCCGCATGAAATACGAGTGCGAGACGATCAGGATGCGTTTCGGCAGCTGGTGGTGGGCCACGGGGGCCCATGCTAACCTCTAATTTCGCAGCGCCCCGCAGCCCGAGCCCCGATCTGGAGAGTGGTTTGCGCGTCCTCATAACCGGTGTCACCGGCTTCGTCGGCAGTCACCTCGCCGAGTACTGTCTGAGCCTGGGACACGAGGTCGCGGGCACGATGCGGTGGCGATCGCAGCAAGAGAACCTCGCCGAGGTGCGCGACCGAGTGACCCTGTTCGAGGCCGACCTTCGCGACGGAACGGCCGCCCGCCACGTGATCGCAACGTTCAGTCCCGACCGGATCTTCCACCTCGCCGCCCAGTCCTATGTCGCCGCGTCCTGGTCGGCGCCGGCCGAGACGCTGACGACGAACGTGCAATGCCAGGTCCACCTGCTCGAGGCGATCCGAGGCGCCGACCTTCCCGACGCTCGCGTGCAGATCGCCGGATCGTCCGAGGAATACGGTGAGGTGCTCGACTCCGAGCTTCCGATCCGCGAGACGAACCCGCTCCGGCCGATGTCGCCATACGCCGTTTCCAAAGTCGCGCAGGACCTCATGGGGTTCCAGTACTTCAAGTCCTACGGCATGCACATAGTCCGCACGCGCGCCTTCAATCACGAAGGCCCGCGCCGCGGAGAGGTGTTCGTCATCTCGAGCTTCGCACAACAGATCGCGCTTGCGGAAGCCGGGCGAGGGGAGCCGGTGCTGAACGTCGGCAACCTCGATGCCCAACGGGACTTCAGCGACGTGCGCGACGTCGTCAAGGCGTACTGGCTCGCGCTCGAACGGTGCGCGCCGGGCGATGTCTACAACATCGGCTCTGGTCGCGCGTGGAAGATCGCCGACGTCGCCGACATGCTGATCGGGATGGCGAAGGTCCCGATCGAGATCCGTCAGGATCCGACGCGGATGCGTCCCTCCGACGTGCTCGTGCTTCAAGCCGACACGACCAAGTTCCGAGAATCCACCGGATGGGAGCCGAGCATCCCATTCGAGCAGACCTTGTGGGACACGTTGGAGTACTGGCGAGACCGGGTAGGGGAGCGAACATGAAGATCACGATCGTCGGCACGGGGTACGTGGGGCTTGTCACCGGCTCATGCTTCGCCGACCTCGGTCACGAAGTGACTTGTGTCGACGTCGTGGCGGAGAAGGTCGAGAAGCTCCGGGGCGGTCAGATCCCGATCCACGAGCCGGGTCTCGAGGAGGTCGTCCAGCGCGGCCTCGATGCCGGACGGCTGCGGTTCACCACCGACCTCGGTGAGGGCGTCCGTCACTCGCAGTTCGTTTTCATCTGTGTGCCGACGCCGCCGGCCGAGGATGGGAGCGCGGACCTGTCGCACGTCCAGCAGGCGGCCGTGGACATCGCGCAGCACATCGGCGACTACAAGATCATCGTCAACAAGAGCACGGTGCCGATCGGCTCCTCGCGTCTGGTCGAGCGGATCGTCCGAGAGCGGCTCCCCGCCCAGATCGAGTTCGACGTGGCGTCGAACCCCGAATTCCTGCGCGAAGGCTCGGCGGTGTTCGACTTCATGCACCCCGACCGGGTCGTCATCGGCACGCACAGCGAGCGGGCTGCGGGCCTGTTGACCGAGTTGTTCCGCCCGCTGGGGGCACCGCTGATCGTCACCGATCCGGCGACCGCGGAGATGATCAAGTACGCGTCGAACGCGTTCCTGGCGACGAAGATCTCCTACATCAACGCGATCGCGAACATCTGCGACCAGGTCGGCGCCGACGTCAAGGAGGTAGCGCTCGGGATGGGCTACGACGCCCGGATCGGCTTCGAATTCCTGAAGCCCGGCCCGGGGTTCGGCGGCTCGTGTCTTCCCAAGGACTGCCGCGCGCTGATCCAGGTCGCCGAGAACCAGGGGTACGACTTCGGGTTGCTCCGTGGTGTGCTCGAAGTCAACGATGAGCAGCACCGCGTCATCACCGGCAAGCTGGAGCGACTCGTCGGGGGCCTCGCCGGCAGGACGATCGGGGTATGGGGTCTCGCGTTCAAGCCGAACACAGACGACGTACGCGATTCTCCGTCGCTGGCCGTGATCCGGGACATCCTGGCGCGCGGGGCGCGCATCCGCGCGTACGACCCCGCCGTCGATCCCGGCCGGACCTTCGACGGCGTGGAGCGGGCTCCGGGAGCCGTCGAAGCCGTCGAGGGCGCAGACGCGCTGCTGCTGCTGACGGAATGGAACGAGTTCCGCTGGCTCGACTTCGCGCGTGTCCGCGACGTCATGACCACCCCGGTTGTCGTGGACGCCCGGAACTTCCTCGATCCCCACATGCTCCGCCAGCTTGGATTCACCTATGAGGGAGTCGGTCGCTAGACGCTCTCGCGTCGGCGCCGGTTCCCTCGGGTATCCTCCTCAACCGATGCGAGTGTTGATCGCCGGCGGCGGCGGGTTCCTCGGATACCACCTGTGTACGCGCATGCTCGACGACGGGCATGAGGTCGTCTGCGTGGACAACTTGATCACCGGACGGCGGGAAAACATCGAAGAGCTGTCCGCGAACCCTCGCTTCAGCTTCGTGGAGCACAACATCTCCACGCCGCTGTTCCCCGACGGCGAGATCGACGCGGTAATGAACTTCGCGAGCCCCGCCTCTCCGATCGACTATCTCGCCCATCCGATCCCTACGCTCAAGGTGGGCGCCATCGGAACGTGGCACACCCTCGGGATCGCGAAAGCCAAGCAGGCGACCTACTTCATCGCCTCGACGTCGGAGGTCTACGGCGATCCGCAGATCCATCCGCAGCCCGAGAGCTACTGGGGCCACGTGAACCCGATCGGGCCTCGGGGCGTCTACGACGAGGCGAAGCGCTACGCCGAGGCGATGACCATGGCGTACCACCGGTTCCACGGACTGGATACGAGGATCGTGCGGATCTTCAACACCTTCGGCCCTCGCATGCGTCCGATGGACGGACGCGCCGTGAGCACGTTCATCGTGCAGGCGCTGAAGGGGGAACCGATGACCGTCCACGGGGACGGGTCGCAGACCAGGAGCTTCTGCTACGTCGACGACTTGATCGAGGGGTTCATCCGGCTTCTCGCGTCCGGCGAACACGAGCCGGTCAACATCGGCAACCCGGAGGAGTACACGGTCCTCGAGCTGGCGTCGATGATCAAGGAGCTAACGGGGTCGAACTCCGAGATCGCGTTCGCGCCCAGACCGATCGACGATCCGAGCGTTCGCCGCCCCGACATCAGCCGCGCGCGTGAATTGCTGGGGTGGGAGCCGCGGGTTCCCGTGCGCGAAGGCTTGCAACGCACGATCGAGTGGTTCCGGTTCGAACTCGGAGGAGCATAGGATGGATAAGAATCTGTTGGATCAGCTGAAGGACGGCGACGAGGTCGCGGTGGCGTTGCGGGGCGGAGCGGGGTGGCTTCAAGGATCGATCGTGTGGCGCCGCGATGACGCGGTCCTCCTGAAGGTCGCGGCCGGCGGTGCCGGCGGCGCGGCCTCCCCCTACGCCCTGGTTTTCCTGGGGGAGATCTCCGCGCTCGGCGTCCCGCGTGAGCTGGAGCCACCGACCCCGGAGGCGCGCGCCACCGGCTTCATGCGCGGCTAGCCGTCGCGAGCGGCTCCGCAGGGACCAACGTCCCAATTTTTCCTTCGCGCGCCCCGAACGCCGTCCGGTGCGTCCCGGTTCGCCGGGATCAGAGGAGGGTGCCGACGTGAGGATCCTCCGACTTGTGCGTGCGGTTTCGTTCGCTCGCTCGTTTCCTTTGGTGCACGGATGCCGCGCTGTAGTGGCTCCGGGCGACGGACCTGAAGGAGGGCGAGGCAGAATGACCAAGACCCCGTACACCAGCGGCACGCGCGAGCGACTCATCGATCGACTTCGCCGTCAGGCGATGGCTATCCAGAACGGCCACCGTCGAGAGGACGCGCTCCTCACGACCGGCGAGGTCGCGATGCTCTTCCGCGTCAGCCACCGCGCCGTGCGCTGCTGGGCGGACGCAGGCAAGCTCCCCTACATCCGGACCCTAGGCGGCCACCGCCGCTTCCTCGCGTCCGCGGTGTGGGAGGCCCTTTCGGCGGTCCTTCCCGAGGGCGAGCGCACCCCGGTCCAGCCCGTTCCGAACGTAGCTCGCGGAGCCTAACCAAGGCGTTTCGGCCGGTCCGCCGCCGGATACGAACCGGCGACGGATCGGCCGCCCGCGTTTCACCCAAAGGACTCCCTCATGACGACCGTATACGCGCGCGCCTCGGGCCGGGTGTCCCTCGCCGGCGGAGGCACCGACGTCCCTGCCTACTACGAGCGTCACGGTGGCGCGGTCGTCTCGTCTGCGATCGGGATCAGCGCTTCCGCCCACGTAGGCCCGTGCGCGACCGGTCTCGAGCTCGTGTCTCTGGATCACGGCTCCCGTGAGCTGATCCCCGCCGATCGGGTCGCCCGTCGCGTCCGCTACCCCTTCCTCGCAGAGGAGTTCCTCACGCTTCAGAAAGCCGTCGCGTGGCACTTCGCGCTCGACAGGGCTCGTCTCGCCGCGACCAGCGAGCTTCCGGCCGGCGGCGGGCTCGGCGCGTCGGCGGCGATCTGCGTAGCGTTGGTCGCCGCCTCCGCGGCCTACCTCGGAGAGCCGCTCGACCGCAACGGGATCGCTGAGATCGCGGCGCGGATCGAGATGACGGTTCTGCGGCGACCGTGCGGAAAGCAGGATCAATACACCGCTGCGTACGGCGGCCTCAATCTGCTTGAGTTCGCGCGCGACGGCGCGGTAGCCGTCACGCCGGTACGCATAACGCAGCAGACCCGCCACGACCTCGCCCAGAACCTGACGCTCTTCTCCAACGGTGGCCGCAGGAACTCCGCGTGGCCGCTGGCGGAGCTTGCCCGCCGCATCTCGGCGGATCACGTCGAGACCATCGCGGCACTGACCGAGTTGAAGGAGATCGCCTACGAGGTGAAGACGGCCCTCGAGCTCGGCGACATGGAGATGCTCGGCAGCCTGCTCGATCGCGGATGGAAAGCGAAGCGGCGGCTCCACTCACAGGTTTCGACGCCGGAGATCGACCGGATCCTCCTTCTCGCGAAGCAGGCGGGCGCGTACGGCGGGAAGCTGGCAGGAGCAGGGCTCGCCGGCTCGATACTGATCGCGTGCCCTCCTGCCAACCGCGACGACGTGCGAACCGTGCTCGCAACCCAGGGCTGGCGCGCGCGCGGGATAGAGGTTGACGACTCCGGAGTGACGCTCGGCGAGCCGGCCGGCGGAGCGCTGTCGGGCTGACCGATCAGGTGCTCGTCGGCGACGGGCTCGGCGACGGGCTCGGCGAGGCGGAACCCGTCGGCGACGCGGACGTCGGCGGCGTCGCAGTGTCGGTGCCGGGCTCGGGAGTTGTCTGGGCGGACTCGGGTGCCTTGTCGCGGAACTGCTTCACGAAGTCCTCGGCTGCGGCCTTCAGTCCTTGTTCGTTCGGTGCGTTGCACTCTTGCAAGTGACCCCACGCGGTGAACGCGACCTGGGAGGGCATGTTGGGGTTCGGCGCCAGCATGATCCACTCTGGATCGCTGCGAACCACTTCCGCGAGGATGTTCGCGATCGTCTGCCCCACCGACTCCTTGTAGTAGATCACGATGTGGCCGTGCTCGAGGTTGTGCACCGCGCCCTCGTACTGGACGGCCGCCCGATGGATCCCGGTCGTGATCGGACCGACACCCGCCGCGTTGTAGTGCCTGCCGGAGGTCGGCGGGTTGGTGTTAAAGGTCTCCCGATCCGGCGGATTGATGTGCGAGGACGGAAGGACCTTGGGGTCCTCAACCGGCTCACACCCCGCGGCCGCGGCGAGCTTGTTGGAGGCTTCGCTGTTGCCGTCCCCGCCGAGGAGGAGGAACAGCGCCACGATCCCGGCGATCACGAGTCCCGCCACGCCGGTCAGCGCCATCTTGCGGAGTCGCGCCTGCCGTTGGCGGCGACGCAACTCTTCCAAACGGCGGCGCTTGGCGTCGTCGCGACGCTCGCGTTTCGTCTCCCTCTTGCTGGCCACGAGGGGCTTTTATAGCATGCCGCCCGCGCCCGGGCTTGGTCAGCGGATATCCAGGAAGGTTGAGGGGTCGACCG
>JBKKCR010000063.1:0-22010 GCA_046712825.1 Actinomycetota bacterium
GCCACTCGACGTCGCGCGTGTACGGCGAGCTGTCGATCCCCTGCGCGGCGAGATGGTCGAGCACCGACGCGTGGGCGCGGCTGTGCCACGACTCCTGCGCCATGAACCCCTTGACGTCGTCGAGCAAACGTTCGTCGCGGACCAAGTGAAGCGCCTGCTTATAGACCTGAACGAACCACCGTTCCCCCGCCGGCAGCAGCAGATGCAGCACGTTGATGGTGTGCGTCGTCTGTGGATCGCCGGGCACCCAATGGATCGGTGTTGCGCCCCAGTCGAACCGGACGCGGCGCGACTTGATGCCCGCCGGCGTTTCGGCCGTGGCAGCGAAAGCGGGCTGGGCGCTCATCGTCATCGCGGCGTCGGATCGATGCGTCCGAGCGTGCGTGACAAGGCCGGCGAGATCCGATGGATCGCGCGCAGCGCCTTCGCTTCGGGCGTTACTGGGACGACCGCCTGATCCTCGCGCACGGCCCGGATGATCTCGAGCGCCACGCGGTCGGGCGAGAAGTTCCGGAGCCCGTACACGCGAACCGCCTCGCGCCGGTTGCGCGCCTGCTCGTCCTCCGACGAACCGACGAAGCGCGAGGTGCGAGTTATCGAGGTGTTGATGAGTCCCGGGCAGATCGCGCTGACCCCGATCCCGCTCGTGGCGAGCTCCCCGCGCATGCACTCGGAAAGCATCAGAACAGCGGCCTTCGTGGTCGAGTACGCGGGGAGGCTCCGCGACGGGAAGAACGCGGCGGCCGACGCCACGTTGACGATGTGACCGCCCTCCAGCCGCTCGGCCATCTCGCGACCGAACAGCAGCGAGCCGTAGATCACTCCCCAGAGATTGACGTCGAGGATGCGCCGCCAGTCGTCGAATTCGGTCTTCAAGAAGGGCCCGGCGAGCCCGATCCCGGCGTTGTTGACGACGACGTCGGGGACGCCGTGGTCGTGGAGAACGGTCTTGGCGAAGCGCTCCATCGCGTCACGGTCGGCGACGTCGACCTCGAACGGGTGCGCGGCCGGACCGATCAGCGCGGCGAGCTCGGCGGTGCGCCCGGCGGCTGCCGGATCGATGTCTGCGGCGATCACCTCAGCGCCGCGCTCGGCGAACGCCAGCGCTGTCGCCCGGCCGATCCCGCTCCCTGCGCCGGTCACGACCACGAGGTGGTCGGCGAAGCGCTTCCGACCGGGCCTCGAACGCGCGCGCCGCAGCGATCGCGACGCCGGGGCGCCCTCGATGTGATCGACGAACTCGCCGATCATCCGAGCGATCAGGTCCGGCTGCGAGCGGATCACCCAGTGCTTCGCCGGCACGCGCCGGCGCCACAGGTTGGGTGCGAACCGCTCCACGTCTGCGAACAGCCGCGGCGAGAGCGCCACATCCTTGGTCGCGACGATCAGCTGGACGGGCGTCTCGGTCCGGCCGGAGCGGGGACGTCGCGCCCGCGGGAGGATGTTCGTGCGGTACATCGCGACGCCGCGCGCCGCATCGGCGCCGAGCGTTGCGGCCGGGTGGCCCTCACGCGGCTCGATCCCTTCGACGCGGCGCAGGAACTCGGGGAACCGCCTGGGAAGGACCCGTTTCACGACGAACCGCGCGAACGACCATTGGAAGAACCCGACGTACCACGAGCGGGTCCCCTGCACGAACAGATCCCCGAACCGCCCGCTCCGCAGACGCTTCTCGATCCACGGCCTGACGTGGTCGAGGCTGGGCCCCGAGATCGTCGTATAGGACGCGATCTTCGAAGCGATCGACGGCGTCTTGACCGCTTCCCACGACTGGATGGAACCCCAATCGTGACCGACGACGTGCGCCGGCCTACCCGGTGAAACCGCTTCGATGACGGCGCCGAGGTCTTCGGCCATGCGCTCAAGGGCGTAGCCGCGCGGCCCGCGCGGCGCCGTCGACCCGCCGAATCCGCGTAGGTCGTACGTGACGACGTGGTACCGGCCCTGCAACCGTTCGACGACCTCGTCCCAGACGCGGGAGGTATCGGGCCAGCCGTGTACGAGCAGGACGGTCGGCGCGCCCGGGTCCCCGTGCTCGCGAACGAGCAACGAGACGCCGCGGGAGTCGACCCTCCGCTCGGTCGTCACGCCGGCGCCTTCCAGATGTCGAACGCTTTCCAGATCGGACGGTTGAGCCGGTTCATGAGCTTCAGCTCGTACGCGAGGCTCCGCACCTTGTCGAGCGACGCGCTCACCTCGGCACGGGCATCTGGGTTGTTGCGGTAGACCTCGTCGATGACCTCGTTCGGGATCTTGAAGCGCCGGATCATCGACGGCGACGGCGCGAGCATCTGCCGCGCCATGATGCCGAGGATCATCGGGATCGCGATCCCGACGATCTGCTTCCGGACCCAGCCCACGCGCGGGATCCTCCGGCGGAGGTAGTGACGCGCGAACGACAGGTGCCGGGCCTCCTCCGCCACGTGGATGCGGATGATGCGCTCGACGAGCGGATGCAGTGCGTCGCCACGAGCGATCATCTTGCGCTGCACGTGGTCGATCGGGTCCTCGCCGCCGAGAACGAAGAAGAAGAACAGTCCGGGGAACCAGCGGCCGAGCGGCACGACGGCGGGGGCGATCAGGCTCAATCCCTTCGGCAAGCCGGGGATCGGCATGCCGGTCCGGTTCACGAACTCCTGGAACATCATCCCGTGGTGACCTTCCTCGATCACCTCGTGGTACACGTACCGGAACTCGCTCGAGCCGTTCGGCAGCGGCAGCGCGTACGAAAGCAAGCCACGCTTCAGGAGATTCTCGAACTGCACGCCGATCTTCATCGCGGTCGCGACGCGCCAGAGTCCGATCTGCGCCCGGATCTCCGGCGGCTGCGACTGGTACCAGGGATGTCCGCCCAGCGGGTCGATCGGCGGCAGTGCCCACCGCTCGTCGTTCGGATCGATCGACATCTCGGGCGCGTCCCAGTCGATATCGATGTAGGGCTCGTAGTGCTTGTCGACGGAGGCGACGGAGAGCCGATCGATGAGTCGCTCATACGACCGCTTGTCGGCGACGCTCTGCTCTACCTCGCGGTCAAGCTCTTGCGGTTTCCTCATAGGTCGACACCATCCAGCGCCGCACGTGCGGCAGGTCGTCGTCGAGCCAGAACGCGTCGTCGTCGGTGACCACCATCAGCTCCTCGAACTTCACGCCGACGCCGCGGAAGCCGAGGTGCGGTTCGACGGCCCACATGCCCGGGACGGGCTCGTGGTCGGAGCGACGTCCGCCGGCCCACAGCGGCGACCACCCTTCGCGCACGCCTTCGGCGAGGCTGCGTCCGAGCAACCGCAAGCTCCGGTTGCCGAACCCGGCGACCATCGTCTTCGGTCCCGGGTTCTGGACGTGCCACACTTGATGTGCGAGCACCTTCCCGGGGTAGACGTGGTGTGCCGCTTCGTAGCCGTGCTTGGCGGCGAGCACGTCGACGGCCTCGTAGATCTCGGAGAACTGCCGGCGTTCACGAACCTGCTCGAGGATCAGCGTCCGGTACCCGGCGAGGTCGTCCATCATCCGGTCCCAGATCGCGTTGGTGCCGAGACACCCCGCGTAGCCGATGTCGGAGGTATAGCCGCCCATCACCGGCGCGACGTCGAGGATGTAGGGCATCCCCTCCTTGAGCCTTCGGGCGCTCGGGAAGAACTTGAGGGGGTTGCGCATGCCTTTCAGCGTGGTGCGATCGCCGAACCACGCGAACGGAGTGTGGAACCAGTCCTCCACCCCGTTGTCGAGGAGCCACCGCCGGATCCGCCCCGCGGCCTGGCGTTCGGTTATCCCCGGACGCAGCGCGGCAGCGACCTCGCCGACGCACCGGTAAGCCAGCTGCTGGACGTCGCGGAAGCGCTCGAGATCGGCGGGGCCGACGGGCGGCAGGATGGACTCTGACGACTTCATCATCGTAGACTGTAACAGTTCGTAATGGTACCGGTCAAACCCAGGTCAAACGGGGGGTGAGCCCTGCTCGCGTCGCCGGATCTCGTCCTCGACTGCCTCTTGGTAGTCGTCCTTGAGCTTCCGATATTTGCCGTACAAGGCGAGCGCCACGTAGCCGGCCGAGAGCACGATCAGCACGACCCATGCGGTCGTCATGTCACCTCACGGGAACGTCTTGATGATCAGGACGTCGCAGGGTGCGTTGTGCGAGACCTTGTTGGGGACGCTGCCGAGCAAGAAGCGCGTCGGCCCGGTCATGCCACGGTTGCCGACCACGATGAGGTCGGCGTCCTCGTGCTCGGCGACCAGGATGAGCGCCTCGGCAGCCTCACCCTTTTCGGTGAGCATCCGCGCCGTAACGCCTTCCTCGGCGGCAGCGGCCTCCCCCTTGGCGATCGCCTCGTCGGCGATCGTCGAGGGCGTGAAGCGCCACGAGATCTCCTCCGGGGCTTCTTCCCTCCAGCGGTTCACCGTCCCCTGGTCGAGCGCGCCGTACGCGCACACGACGAGGAGCTCGGCGCCGAAGGCCTTCGCAAGGCGAGCGGCCTCGCGGACGCTCTTCAGCGACGGCGCGGAGCCGTCGGTGCCGACGAGGATGCGTCGGTAGCTCACCGGCCGACGATAACCGTGGTTCCTCTCTGCCGTCCAGCCCCCCGGATGGGTATGCCTTGACGGTATGGAACGCCACGAACGAGACTGAACCTCACGCCGGGTGGCGGAAATCTCCAACGGATCCCCTACGTCTGGACAGGGGTGAGATGGCGCGAGCCGTAGAGGAACACAGGGTCAAGAAGGTCGCAGCCGCACCGGCACAGATCGAGGCGGCGATCAGCATCCGAGGGCTCACCAAGTCCTTCGGCCCTCAGACGATCTTCGAAGACGTGTCGATGGAGATCCCCAAAGGCCTCGTGACGATCGTGCTCGGGCCCTCGGGGACGGGAAAGAGCGTCTTCTTGAAACACCTCGTGGGTCTGCTGAGGCCCGACCGCGGCGAGGTCTGGGTGGACGGCCAGAACATCCCGGCGCTCCGGGAGCGCGCCCTCTACGACGTACGCAAGAAGTTCGGCGTGCTGTTCCAGGACGGCGCGCTCTTCGGCTCGATGTCGCTCTACGACAACACGGCGTTCCCGCTCCGGGAGCACACCAAGAAATCCGAGGCCGAGATCCGCAAGATCGTCATGGGCAAGCTCGAGCTCGTCGGGCTCATCGGCGCGGAACGGAAGCTTCCCGGCGAGATCTCCGGCGGGATGCGCAAGCGCGCCGGTCTCGCGCGCGCGCTCGTGCTCGAGCCGGAGATCATCCTGTTCGACGAGCCCGACTCTGGCCTGGACCCGGTGCGCACCGCGTTCCTCAACGAGCTCGTGCTCGACCTCAAGGAGAAGCTGGGTGCGACGATGATCATCGTCACCCATCACATCCCGAGCGCGCGGCAGATCGCCGACTACATCGGGCTGCTGTTCCGCCGCAAGCTGGTCTCGTTCGGTCCGGCGCAGGACATGTTCGACTCGAAGAACCCGGTCGTGAAGCAGTTCCTCGCCGGCGCGACCGAAGGGCCGATCGGTATGAGCGAAGAGAAGGACCGCCCGGGCGAGGCCGGCGGCGGGGACGGCTCCTGATGGCACGCGCCACGGGCTTGTTCGGCGGGGGCGGGGGGATCCCCGGCTTCCGCAAGCTGCAAGGCTTCATGACCGAGACGGGTCGCATGTTCGCGCTGACCCTGGACGCGTTCCGCGTCATGTTCCGCCGGCCGGTCCCCTTCGAGGAGTTCGTGCGCGTGTCGTGGTTCATCGCGAGCGTGTCGATCATCCCCGTCATCCTGGTGTCGCTCGCCTTCGGCATGGTGACGGCGCTCCAGGTCGGCGGCGTGGCCCGTCAGCTCGGCGCGCACTCGCAGACCGGCGCGGCGATGGTGCTCGCCGTCGTCCGCGAGGCGGCGCCGATCGCCACCGCGTTGCTGATCGCCGGCGCCGGCGGCTCGGCGATGACCGCAGACCTCGGGTCGCGGAAGATCCGCGAGGAGATCGACGCGATGGAGGTCCTCGGCGTCGACACCGTTCACCGGCTGGTCGTGCCGCGCATCTGGGCCATGATGTTCGTCGCCGTCTTGCTGAACGGGTTCGTGAGCGTCGCCGGCATCGCGGGTGGGTTCCTCTTCAATGTGATGCTGCAGGGCGGGACGGCCGGCGCCTACATCAACTCGTTCAACCTCTTAGCCCAGCCGTGGGACCTGTACTTCGCGCTGATCAAGGCGGCGATGTTCGGGCTCGTCGCCGCGATGGTCGCCGTCCACATGGGGCTCACGGCCAAGGGCGGCCCGAAGGGCGTCGGCGACGCGGTGAACCGCGGCGTCGTCCTCACCTTCATGCTCATCTTCTTCGTGAACATCATCTTCACCCTTCTCTACTTCCAGCTGATCCCGCAGAAGCTGGCCTGAGCGATGGCCGTCGCGGAGCGCGCCCTCCCCAACCCCCTTTCCTTCGGCAGGTACCTGCTTCGGCGCGTCACCGGTGGCCTCGAGGCGCTCGGCAAGCAGATGTCGTTCTTCGGCCGCGTGATCGTCGACTGCGTCCTGGTCGTCCCCCGCCACCCCGGCGAGGTCCTGCGTCTCGTCGGCGACATCACCTGGGGGTCGGGCGCGCTGATCGTCGGGGCCGGGACCGGCGGCGTGATCTTCTTCATGTCGTTCATCACCGGCGGCCTGGTCGGCATCGAAGGATTCAAAGGACTCGAACTCATCGGCGCCGAGTCGTTCTCGGGATTCGTCTCCGCGTTCGGCAACACGCGCGAGATCACGCCGATCATCGCCGGCGTGACCCTCGCCGCGCAGGTCGGCGCGGGCTACACGGCGGAGCTCGGCGCCATGCGGATCAACGACGAGATCGACGCCCTCGAGGTCATGGCCATGCCGACGCGGCGCTACCTCGTCTCGAGCCGGGTCGTGGCCGCGCTCATCGCGATCACGCCCCTCTACCTGATCTCACTGTTCGCGTCCTACCTCGCGACCGAGCTCGCCGTCGTCCGCTTGCAAGGGCTGTCCGCCGGGACGTTCAGCCACTACTTCAACCTCTTCCTTCCGCCGATCGACGTGCTGTACTCGCTCACCAAGGCGTGGGTCTTCGCCGGGCTCGTGGCCATGATCCACTGCTACTACGGATACAACGCGAGCGGTGGCCCCGTCGGGGTCGGCGTCGCCGTCGGGCGCGCGATCCGCACGAGCATCGTCACCATCAACATCGTCAACTTCGCGCTGTCGGCCTTGATGTGGGGCGTGCGCGACACCGTCCGGATCGCCGGATGAGCCGCCGCAAGAACATCCTCCTGGGCTTGATCACCCTCGCGGCGACGGGCGCCTTCGGGATGTACGCGATCAACGGGCTGGGCGGCCGCACCGGCGGGCCCTTCCAGGTGGAGGTCACGTTCGACCACGTCGGGCAGCTTCTCCGCGTCACCGGAGACGTGAAGCTGCGCGGCGTGCTCGTCGGGCAGATCCACGAGATCGAGAAGCACATCAACGGCGCCGCGGTCGTCACGCTCACGCTGCAGCCGCGACATCGGATCCCCGGCGACGTGTCGGCCTCGATCCGCGGCAAGACGCTCTTCGGAGAGAAGTACGTCGAGCTGATCGATCCGCCCGCCCCGAACGGCGCGCTGCTCAAGCCCGGTGACGTGATCCCGGAGAGCCGCACGATCCCGCCGCTGGAGATCGAGGAGGTCCTCGACTCTCTGCAGCCGCTGCTCGACGCCGTCGATCCCGGCGCCCTGGGCGGCTCGATCGGCGCGCTCGCCGAGGGGTTGAGCGGCCAGGAGGACGAGCTCCGACGCGCGATCGACAACACGCTCGTGCTGCTCACCACGCTGGGTGCCAGCCGTGACGACCTCGACCGGCTGCTCGCGGGCGTGGACGAAGGATCGGACGCGCTGGCGCGCGCGACGCCGGACTTCCTCGCGTCGCTGTCCGACCTGGACATCCTGGCGCGAGCGCTGGTGGAGAACGCCGACGATCTCCGTGCGGTGCTCAACGATGCGCCGGACTGGCTCGACGTCGCCGCCGCCCTGGTCGAGGACCGGTTCACCGACCTGGTCGACCTGTCGGTCAAGGGCGCCGACATCTTGGACCTCGTCGCGTCGCACGCGTCCGAGCTGCCTTTCGCCGTCGAAGCGCTGAAGGACTTCACGCAGTCCTGGGTGACCAATCTGAGCTCGCCGTGCGAGAACGCCGCCGGCGTGAGCGTCGGCGAAGCACACCCGGAACTCGCCGGATCGACCTGCTGGCAGGTCTGGGCGCTGTCCGCCGAGAAGAACCGGGTCCCCGGCGGGTACGGCCCCGAGCAGCCGATGCCGGGCGGCGGGTCCGCCGTCGCGGCCGCGGCGTACACGGCGCAGCTCCGCCAGCTCCTCGGGCTGCCCTTCGGCACGGCGCCGAGCCCGCTCGCGACGCTGCTGCACCGGCCGATCCGCGACGCCCGCGGACTGATCCCGGAGGCGTTACTGTGAAGTTCCGGTCGGCCGCGGTCAAGCTCTTCATCTTCGCCGCGTTCACCGGCGCCGTGACGATCATGCTCGCGTCGGTCATCGGGAACTTCTCACCCTTCCGCTCCCGGTACTCGGTCGCTGCGGTGTTCGACGACGTCACCGGCCTCCTTAAGGCAGACCCGGTCACGCTCGCCGGCGTCACGATCGGCAAGGTCAAGGGAGCGAAGGTCGAGAAGGGGCTCGCCGTCGTCGAGCTGTCGATCGACTCGGGCGTCAAGCTGCCGAGAACGACGACGGTCGAAGTGCGGTACCGGAACCTGATCGGCCTGCGCGTGGTGAACCTCGACCCCGGCGAGGGGCAACCCCCTTACCTGAAGGAGAACGAACGGATCCCGCTCGAGCAGACCCAGGGACCGCTCGATCTCGACAAGGTGTTCAACAACCTCAAGCCCTTGCTGACGGGGTTCAACGCTTCGGACCTGAACACGATCTCGAAGGCGCTCGTCGTCAGCTTCGCCAACCACAAGGACGACATCGACGCCGTGCTCGCGGACACCGCCACCTTCTTCGGCGCGCTCTCGGGCAAGGGCGCGGAACTCGGCTCCTTGATTGAGAACGTCGCCACCGTCGCCACCGCGGCGGCCGGCGAGCGCGAACAGCTCCAGCGGCTCCTGGCGTCGCTCGCGAGCGTGAGCGAGACCCTCGCCGGCAACTCCGGCGAGCTCGACCGGGTCCTGACCAATCTGAACACGGTGACCGGAGATCTCGGTCGCTTGATCAAGAACAACCGTGCGTCGCTCGAGCAGGACATCGACGACCTCGCCGAGGTGCTCCAGATCGTGCTCGAGCATCGGGTCGATCTGACCCAGATCCTCAACCACCTCGACGACCAGCTCCGCGCGACGTTGCGAGCGATGTCCTACGGCGAGTGGGGCAACCTGTACGTCTACGCGCTGTGCGTGCGCGAGCTGTCCCCCACCTGCGACAACGGCGTCGCCGGTGCGTCGCGGATGACCGAGGAGCGAGGGATCGACACCCTCTTCGCCGGTACGACGCGGGGCGTGCGATGAAGGGGTTCCGCGAGCGCAATCCCATCCGGATCGGCATCGTGTCGATCGCCGTGCTCGGCGCGTTGCTCTTGCTGACCTTCTATCTGAAGAAGCTGCCTTTCGTCTCCAACACCTACGCGCTCACGGCCGAGTTCGCCGACGCCGCCGGACTCGGCCCCGACAACGAGGTGCGCGTCGCCGGCATCAAGGTCGGCCGCGTGAGCGACGTGAAGCTGGCGGCCGACCGCGTGATCGTGTCGATGGAAATCAACGGCGGCGTCGACATCCCGCAGGACTCCAAGGCAGAGATCTCGCTCAAGACGATCCTCGGGACGAAGTACGTGACCATCCACGCGCGCGGCGACGCCGAGCCGTACGAGGACGGCGGCCGCATCCCGCTCGCGCTGACGTCGATCCCGTTCGAGATCTACCAGATCGCCAACGCCGCGGTGGATCTCCTCACCGACGTCGACGGCAGGCAGCTCAACGACGCGTTCGACGCGCTCGCCGATCTCACGGTCGACCCGAACCGGAACCTGGCTCGCACGGTGGAGGGCGCGGCCGATGTGCTCGGCACGCTGGCCGGGAAGCGGGAAGCGATCGACACCGTGATCCAGAAGGGTCGCGAGGTCCTGGAGACGTTGGATCGGTCGGCGCCGGAGATCCAGGCGATCTTGCAGCACACCAACGCGGTGATGGAAGTTCTCGCCCGCCGGCGGTCGACCGTGCAGAGCCTGCTTCGGAACACCGAGCTTCTCGCCGTCCAGCTCGGTGGGCTGCTGAAGGAGAAGCGACCGGAGCTGGACTCGATCCTGAACGACCTCCACGCAACGTTGAAGATCGTCGACGCGAGCCTGGGCCAGGTCGAGGAGGCCTTGCGCCTCCTGGGGCCCTCGACCGAAGCCTTTGCGCGCATCGCCTGGAACGGCCGGTGGGCGAGCATCTGCACCATGGCGCTCCGCGGTTCGGTGCTCCCCCCGCCGCTCCCTGCCGAGATCGACATCGGAACCGGCGAGGCCGGAGGCTCGAACGGACCGGTCGACTGCGGCAACCTGCCGGGTTCGGGATCGACGGGTGCCAGAAGCCGCGCCGGGAGCGGCGCGTCGATGCGGGGAGGAGTGCGGCCGTGATCCAGGCTACGCGCATCCGGTTCCTCGCCCTCGCGATCGCGCTCACGTTCGCCGGCGGGACGCTCGCGATCGCCTTCCCCCGCGAGCGCAACGAGCAGGTCCGGGTCACGGCAATCTTCCCGAAGACGATCGGGCTGTTCGTGCAGTCCCACGTCCGGGTGCTCGGCGTTTCGATCGGGCGCGTGGAGTCGGTGGAGCCGCAGGGCGACACGGTCGCGGTCGTGATGCGTCTCGACGCGCGGCGCAAGATCCCGGCCGACGCCAAGGCCGTGATCGTGCCGATCTCGCTGATCGCCGACCGCTACATCCAGCTGACGCCCGTGTACGAGTCGGGCCCGAGGCTGGTCAACGGCGACGTGATCGGCATCGAGCGGACCGCGATCCCCGCGGAGCTCGACGACGTGCTGGCGCAGCTCAAGAAGCTGCTCAACGCGGTCGAGGCAGGGACCGCCGACAACCCGGAGTCGATCGGCGAAGCCGTGCAGAACCTTGCGGCGGCACTGGCCGGATCCGGCGACGACTTCTCCCGTCTCCTCGACGGCGGCGGCGAGCTCGCCGGCTCGGTGGTGGAGAACGCGACCGAGGTCGACGCGATCGTGGGCCATCTCGCACGGCTCGCATCCGCGCTCGCCGAACGACGCGGCGACCTCGCGCAGCTCAACACGCGGATGGCGCAGGCGCTCGGCGCGATCGCTTCGGAGCGCGACGCGCTGAACGGCGCGCTCGCCAACGCGGCGTTGCTGACCGAGCAGCTCGGCTCACTGGTCAAGGAGCACAGGCCGGCGCTGGAGGCCGACCTGACCGTCCTGGCCAAGACCACCCAGATCGTGATGGCGCACCAGGACTCGCTGATCCGGACGCTCGAGTGGGTGCACGTGCTGGCCGACGGCGCCGATGCCGCGCACAACGGCGGCGCGATCCACCGCGAGCCGGGCGCGCCGGCCCACATCGACGTCCGGGACGAGCATCTGTTCTCCTGTCCCCCGCCGCTTCCGGCCGCGGTGTGCCTCGCGCTGGGTCTGACCGGCGGTTCGGTCCTGGGGCTCGACCTACCGGTCACGCCGCCGGGCGGCGCCCCTGCCGGCGCGGCGGACGCGGCCGAAGCGCCTCCAACCGCTCCGGATCCGTTGAACCTCCTCGACCTTCTCCCGCAGCTCGACGTGCCGTCACTCGGCGCGGGCGTGCCGGCACAGACTTCCGGCGGCGTCGGCGGGCTGCTGAGCGGCGCGCTGGGGTGGATGCTGTGAAGCGGCTCGCGCTCGGCCTCGCCGCCGCGGCATTCGCCGTCACCTCGCTCGGCGCGTGCGTGCTCGGCGGCGGAGGAAGGATCTCGGTCGACGCCCTATTCAAGGACATCGGAGACCTGCCGCGCTTCTCCAACGTCCAGTCCTCCGACGTGGTGATCGGCATCGTCAGTGGCATCCGGCTCGAGGGCTACCACGCCAGGGTCACGCTCAAGATCGATCCCAAGGCGGAGATCCCGAGCAACGCGATCGCGCTGGTTCGTTCGACATCGCTGCTGGGTGAGAAGTTCGTCGACCTACGCGCGCCGGAGTCCGAACCCGCGTCGACCGAACCCCTTCAGGACGGCGACGTGATCCCCGTCGAGCGAACGCGACGGCTGCCCGGCGTCGACGACGCGTTCATCAAGCTCGGCCGCATGCTCGACGGCGGCAACGCTGCGGCGCTGGCGAGCGTGATCCACTCGACGGCGACGATCGTGCGGGACCGCGAGGAGCAGCTCGGCCAGATCTTCACCGAGCTGCGGAACCTCTCGGGGGTCATGGCCGTCCGCGCGCCGGACCTCGCCGACGCGATCACCAACCTGGATACGGCCTTCAAGTCGCTGGCTTCCGGCGCGGATGTGATCACCCGAGTGATCGGCTCCTCGGCCGACGCGGTGTCGATCCTCGCCGACGAGCAGGGGAACCTCGAACGGCTCGTCGGGTCGCTCGACCGCGCCGCGGCGGTGCTGGCCCGTTACTCGAAGGCGACCGTCGACGAATCGGACGCGGCGTTGAAGGACCTGCGCACCGTCCTCGACGAAGTCATGACGACCACCGACGACTTGGAGCTGGCGCTGACGGCGCTCGCTTCGTTCACGGACCTGTGGCCGAGGGCGATCCCCGGCGACTACGTCCAGCTCGACATCGTCATGACGCTGGCCGAGGAAGGGCCGTCGGGGGCGAGCGCCGCGAGCAACGCCGTCGGCATTCGGGAAATCACGCGGTTGCAGAAGCTCGCCGAGCTGCTCTGGGGGACGGTCAAGTGAGGCTCACGCGGCGGGTCATCATCAACACGATCGCGTTCGGCGTGCTGTCGCTCGTGCTGATCGTCGTGATGGCGTTCCAGGTCCTGCCGACCGTCTTCGGACGGAGCTACTCGATCTACGGGATCTTCACCGCGGCCGGCGGCGTCGCGACCAACCAGGAGGTCACCTACCGCGGCGTGCAGGTCGGGCGGGTGGGCGACATGACGCTGACCGACCGCAACGTGCGCATCGAGCTGATCATCGAGGCCGGTCACCGGATCCCGCGCGACGGAACCAGCGCGCGGGTGCTCTTCAAGAGCGCGGTCGGTGAGCAGTTCGTCGACCTGTTGCCCGACCACGAGGGCGCGCCGTTCTTCGCGTCGGGAGACACGATCCCGCTCGAACGCACCTCGATCCCGATCCAGATCGAGGATCTCCTCCGCGATCTCGACGCGGTGCTGCGCTCGATCGATCCGCAAGCGCTGGGATCGCTCATCAACGAGCTGGGCGCCGGCCTGACGGGGCACGGCGACGACCTCAAGAACGTGATCCTCGCACTCGACACCTTCGCCCAGGTCGGCGCCGACCGGCGCGGGGAGCTCGCCGGCATAATCGGTGACGGCGCGGACATCCAAGATTCCTTCAACTCGACGCGCGAGGACTTCGTGCGCGCACAGGAGGCGGCGCGCGCCGTCCTCGCGACGCTGGTCGCCCGCAAGGGCGACGTGCAGCGGACGGTCGAGGCGACGCGCGACCTCGGGACGGAGATCATCGCGCTGCTCGATCACCGCAAGCAGGAGCTCAATCAGATCCTCGCCGATCTCGGGGACGTCGTGCGGATCTCCCACGCGCACCTGGGGGATCTCGACAAGACGCTCACCTACCTCGGGCCGTTCCTCGCCGACGCGGTGGCCGCGTACGACGCGCCGTACTTCGTGTTCAACATCCTCAGCAACGACGAAGCGCCATCGTGCACCTACGATCCGAGCAGCCGGCCGGTCCGCTCCGTCACCGATCCGCCCGAGGAACCCGAGACCGACTTCGAGTGCCGGCCGAGCGGCGCCGGCTCCACATCGGCGTCGAGCTCGACGATCTCGCCGGCGCTCCGGGCACAGCTGGACCGGATATCGTGGTTGAAGCTGTTCACGCTCGGATACTGATGGACACAGACGCCGAGACATTCGTTCCGCCCGTCGAAGCCCCGCCCTCCCGGCGGAGGCTTCGGCTTCCGCGTTCTCCGCAGACCCTCGCGACAATCATCCTCATCGCGCTGGTCCTCGCCGAGGCGGTCCTGCTCGTTCGCGGGGATCCCAAGGAAGACGCTCGCGCCGAGGTGCTCCAGACATCGCAGCGGTTCGCCGTGTTGCTGACGACCTACAACGCCGACACGCTCGCGACCCAGCGAGCGGAGATCCTCCGCCTCGCGGCCGGCCGGTTCCGCACCGAGTACACCACGCTGACCGGCGCCGACTTCCTCGCCGCGTTGAAGGAGCGTCAGGCCGACTCGAAGGGCCGCGTCGTCAAGATCGCGATCACGTCGGTCGAGGGGGACGACGCCGAGGCTCTGGCACTCGTCGAGGTCACGACCAAGAACAAGGACCTCCCCACCCCCAGAGTGGAGCAGAATCTCATCGAGCTTTCGCTGGTTCGCGGCGGCGGCGGCTGGCGGATAGCCGCCGTGTCGATCATCGGCACGATCGGCTGAGCTTCAGCACGGAAACGCACCCCACGCTTCTCCGCTAGGGTGCCCATCCATGGAACCCACCGCGATCGTCGTCGAAGATCTCGCCAAACGGTACGGAGACGTCGTCGCCCTCGACGGGATCAGCCTGCAGGTCCCGACCGGCACCGTCTTCGGGCTCCTCGGCCCGAACGGAGCCGGCAAGACCACCGCCGTTCGTGTCCTCACCACGCTCATCCATCCCGACCGGGGACGCGCGTCGGTACTCGGGCACGACGTCGTCAAAGCTGCCGGGGCGGTGCGCAGGTCGATCGGCCTCGCCGGTCAGTTCGCCGCCGTGGACGAGAACCTCACCGGCCGAGAGAACCTGCGTCTGATCGGCAAGCTCACCCATCTTCCGCCCGAGCAGATCCGCGTGCGCGCCGCCGAGCTGCTCGAGCGCTTCGGATTGGCGGACGCAGCCGACCGGCCGGTGCGCACCTACTCCGGAGGGATGCGGAGACGCCTCGACCTCGCCGCCGCGCTCGTCCACAAGCCGCCGGTTCTCTTCCTCGACGAGCCGACGACCGGCCTCGACCCACTGAGCCGGTCCGATCTGTGGGACATGATCCGCGAGCTCGTCTCAGAAGGAACCACCGTGCTCCTCACCACGCAGTACCTCGACGAGGCCGACCGGCTCGCGAACCGCATCGCCGTCATCGACAAGGGCCGCGTGATCGCCGAGGGCACGCCCACGGAGCTGAAGGGGCGCCTGGGTGACACCGTCGTCGAGATCGGCTTCGCCGACCCGGCGGTCGCTCATCGCGCGAAGACGCTCCTCGCCGCGCATAACCCGGAGCTCGAAGATTCGCTCGTGCGCCTCAGCTCGAGCGAGGGCCCGAAAGTTCTGGTGGACGTCCTGCGGCGCCTCGACGCGGAGAACCTGTCACCGGCGACGCTGGCCGTCCGCGATCCGAGCCTCGACGACGTGTTCCTCGCCCTGACCGGGCACCACGCCGAAGAGGAACCGGCCGCGACGGATGGACGGCGCGCCGCTCGGGCGGGAGGTGCCGCGTGAGCGCGTCGGCCGTGTCCCTTGCGAGCGAGGAGCCCACGGGCTTCGGGCGCATCGCGCAAGGCGTCTCGGACTCGCTCGCGGTCGCTCAGCGCAACCTGATCGGGCTCTTCCGCACACCCCAGCTTCTTGTGTTCGCGACGATCCAGCCGGTCATCTTCGTTCTGATGTTCCGTTACGTTTTCGGCGGTGCGATCCAGGTCCCCGGCGTCCCCTACGTGGACTTCTTGATGCCGGGGATCTTCGTCCAGACCGTGGTGTTCGGATCGATCGGTGCCGCGGTCGGCCTCGCAACCGATCTCAAGAGCGGACTCCTGGAACGGTTCCGGTCGCTTCCGATGGCGCGCTCGGCGGTCCTCACCGGACGCACGCTCGCCGATCTCGGACGCAACGTGTTCGTCGCGATCCTCATGGCCGTGGTCGGCTTCGCGGTCGGGTTCCGGATCCACGGCGGCGTTCCGGCCTTCGTGCTCGGGATGCTGATCGTGCTGCTGTTCGGGTACGTGCTCTCGTGGGTCTTCGCGTCCCTGGGACTGGCGACCGGCGACCCCGAGTCCGCGCAGGCCGCGGCCTTCCCAGTGATCGCCCCGCTCGTCTTCGCCTCGTCCGCTTTCGTACCCGTTGACTCGATGCCGGGCTGGCTCCAAGCGTGGGCTAATAACCAACCGGTCTCGGTCGTGATCTCGGCGGTCCGGGCGTTGGTCCTCGGGCGCCCCGCCACCACGCTCGTGCTGCAGGCTCTCGCGTGGTGCGGAGGCATCCTGCTGGTCTTCGTGCCGCTGGCGGTTCGCAAATACCGATCGGTCGCCTGAGATCCACGTCCGACCCCTACACGTGGGGAGCGACCGTGGTGCGTTGAGTCGGTAGCCGACCTTGTGTAATTTCCGCATCGTATAGGCTCCCCATTCGACACAAGTACCTCGACGCCCGGGGGTCCGAGGGAGGTTCCTGCGATGGCGATGATGGAGACGCAGCTCAACGCTTGGATGATGTTCGCGCACGCGCCGACCCACTACGCCGACACCGAGGTTGTCACCAAGACCGCCCCCGACGAGCTCCACCGGTACACGTACGCCGACTTCGCGATGCGCGCGCAGCAGCTGATGCACGCGCTGGACAAGCTCGGCGTGGACGAAGGCGAGCGGGTCGCGACGTTGGCGTGGAACACCTACCGCCACCTCGAGTGCTACTTCGCGGTCCCGTGCACCGCGCGCGTGCTGCACACGCTGAACCTGCGCTTGCACGTCGAGGACCTCGCCTACATCATCGGCCACGCCGACGACCGCGTGATCCTCGCCGACCCGGACATGCTCCCGATCCTCGAGAAGATCGGCGACGGCCTGTCCAAGGTGAAGCACATCATCGTGCTCGACGGCAGCGTGCCGGAGACCACCCTCCCCGGCGTGATCGCGTACGAGGACCTGATCGCCGACGAATCCGACTCGTACGCGCCGAAGGACATCCCGGAATCGACCCCGCTCGGCATCTGCTACACGTCGGGCACGACCGGCAGGCCGAAGGGTGCCGTGTACACGCACCGCTCGACCGTGCTGCACTCCTTCGCCGCCGCCTCGACGGGTGGGGTTGGGATCGGGCCGCAGGAGTGCGTGCTCCCGATCGTCCCGATGTTCCACGCGAACGCCTGGGGGATGCCGCACGCCTCGACGATGGCCGGCGCGAAGCAAGTCTTCACCGGGCGACACCTCGACGCTGCCTCGATCGTGGATCTGATGGCCGGCGAGCGCGTCACGATCGCGGGCGGTGTGCCGACGATCTGGCTCGCGGTCGGCGACGAGCTCGGCAAGCGCGGCGTCACGGAGATGCCGGGCCTGAAGCACGTGGTATGCGGCGGATCACAGCCGCCGCGCGCGCTGATCGAACGCTACGAGCGCGAGTTCGGGATCAACATCATCCAGGCGTGGGGGATGACCGAGACCAACCCGCTCGCGTCGGTCGCGTGGCCGAAGGAGAAGATGCGCGACTGGTCCGCGGGTCAGGTCACCGACGCGGTCCGCACGCAGGCCGGCATCCCGGTCCCCGGGATCGACATCTCGATCCGCGACGACGAAGGCAACGAGGTCCCGGCCGACGGCGAGGCGATGGGCGAGCTGCTCGTGCGCGGGCCGTGGGTGATCGACTCCTACCTCTACGACGAGGATGCCGACCGGTTCACCGAAGACGGATGGTTCCGGACCGGCGACGTCGCGGTGCGATCGGCGGAGGGCTACTTCGTGATCGCCGACCGCACCAAGGACCTGATCAAGTCGGGCGGCGAGTGGATCTCCTCGGTGGACATGGAAGGTCACATCATGGCGATGCCCGGCGTTCTCGAGGCGGCCGTGATCGCGATCCCCGACGAGAAGTGGCAGGAGCGGCCGCTGGCGTGCGTCGTGCCGCGTCCCGGCGAGACGATCTCGCTCGACGAAGTGCGCGACCACCTGGCCGGACGCGGCTGGGCGAAGTGGCAGCTGCCCGACCGCATCGAGGTCATCGAGGCGGTCCCGAAGACCAGTGTCGGCAAGTTCGACAAGAAGGTCCTGCGCGTTCGCTTCAGCTGACCGGAATACGGGTAACCGCGAGAGCGTTAGGCTTGATTCAGGCAGCACCCGTCCCGGAGGTCCGCCGTGGAAGTCAAAGAGCTCGGCCACATCGTTCTCTACGTCCGTGACCTCGAGCGGTCACGCCACTTCTACCGCGACGTGCTCGGCTGGAACGAGGTCACCGAGCTGGGCGGGTTCGGAGCGATGTTCTCCTCGGGACGGACGCATCACGAGCTGCTGCTGATCGAGGTTGGGGCGGACGCGACCCCGATCCCCTCGGGGCGGCGCGTGGGCATGTACCACTTCGGACTCAAGGTGGGCACGACCGACGACGAGCTCCGCGCGGCGTACGAGACGCTGCAACGCGAAGGCGTTCCGGTGCTCGGCAGCGCCGATCACCACGTGACGCACAGCCTCTACATCGCCGACCCCGACGGCAACGAGATCGAGCTCTACATTGACGTCCAGCCCGAGCGCTGGCGCGAAGACCCCACGGTCATCGCCGGCGCGCCGAAGCCTCTGCGCTTGTAGATCTCAGGACATTCCACAACGGTTCGAAGTCGGAGTTGACCCGTCAAGGGACCGACGGGCATGGGGGAAACCTCAGACTGAGTCCTGCACTTCATGACAGTAGATGTCAAGGACGAGGTCGAGGCCGGCGCGTGCAATCCTTGCGAGCACGTCTTTGTCGAACACGATCCCCCCTTGCTCCTTATCACTCGAATAACCTAGAAAAAGGTCGAAGGTACATTGCAATTGGATGGAACTAAAGCCGTCGCCGTGCTCCTCCAGCACTCGGAGCAGAGACTCAACATGCTCCTCGAGTCTCGCATCGCGAGACAAGCCGCTTTCTCGTAACCAGAGCGCACGGTCGCGTCTCATCGAGGCGGGGTTCCGCTCGCTGGCAAGGCTTCCTTTTTCGAAGGTCCTTGTGGGTTCTACGCCTAGCCTCATGGTGATGTCCGCGGGGGACATTGTTTCACTCGCCACTCTTAGCGTTCCGCTAGCCCAGCCCATCGTCAATCGTCCTCCGAAGATTGGAAGGCTTTCCCCGAGTGAAGCTCATGAGCAGGTGCGACGTTCGAGCTCAAGCGCGGCGCCTCTCGAGACCTTGATGAAGGCACAGCCATCGACCTCCACTGAATCGAGCCGCTCTGGAAGATCCGATTGAGATACTTCGCCGCAGCGGGTTCGACCGCTCTCGTCGTCTTGAACGCACACGACCTTTCCGGTAGACACCGTTGAGATGGAGACGACCCTGCCCGTAGCGGATTCGGAACCAGGCCCGCGAGCAAGTACGAGGAGGCTGATCACCGCAAAGACGACCACAACCAGGATGGCAACACCGACATCAACTCGTCGTCCCGCCAGTCCTGGCAGCCTCATACGCCTGACAAGCCTATCCTCGAACTCAGCTTGAGGCCGTCGCCAAACTGAATAATTGTGTCGACCAAGCCCATTCATGCCAGCAGATAGGCTTCGACCGTGATCGACGTAATCGTCCACATCGACATCGCCCGGCCGCCCGAAATCGTGGCTGAGTACGCGATGGAGGCCGAGAACGACCCACGCTGGATCGGCGGGATCTCCAGCGCCCGGCGCCTCACTCCGCCACCCACCGGCGTCGGCACCCGCGTCGAGCGCATCGCCTCATTCCGCGGCAAGCGCATCGAGTACGTGATGGACGTCGTCGAGCACGTTCCGGGCAAGCGCATCGTGCTGAAGACGGTCAAGGGCCCGTTTCCGATGGAGGTCACCTACGGGTTCGAAGATCGCAACAACGGAACGCGTGCCTACATCCGCGTCGCCGGAAACCCCGGCGGGTTCTACTGGCTGGCCGGTCCCCTGCTCGCTCGCGGCGTGAAGCGCAACGTCGGCCGCGACCTCAAGAATCTGAAGAAGCTACTCGAGTCCCAGATCTAGCCCCGCGGGTGCGCCTTCGCGACGTCGCCGATGATCGCGGCAAGCTCCTTCGGGCGCGACCACATCGGCCAGTGGCTCGTCGGCAGGTCGATCCAGGTGACGTCGCGCAACTCTTTGAAGCCGGCGAGGAATGGATAGCCCTCCTCGATCGCCTTCTTGTATCCCTCGGACGTGAATGCCGTGCAGATGACCGTGCTCGGCAGGTCGAGGCGCGCGTCGTTGCGCAGCTCGGCCGCCTCTCGCAGTGCGGCGCCCGGCTCGGGAACGGCCCGGCGCCGGAACGTCTCGAGGTGCTCCTCAGTGAGCCCGTCGAGGTTCTCTTCCGCCGCCAGCTCCTCGGCCGAGGGAAGCGGCTTCTCGACGCCGTCGAAGTCGGGGTCGAGCGCGCCCTTCGCCGGACCGGTGTCCACGTAGACCATGGCCGCGATCAGCTCGGGGACGCGGTCGCTCGCGGCGTAGCCGGGAGCTCCGGCCCCGCTGTGCACGGCGAGCACGACGGGAGCCCCCGCCGCCCTGACCGCGTCGCAGATCGCCTCGACGTGGTCCGACATCGTGATCGCGGACCGGTCGGCGTCGGCCGACTCGAGACCGGGCAGCGTCAGCGCGGTGACGTCGTGGCCGTCGGCCCGCAACGCGGCAACGACCTCATCCCACGCCCACGCGCCGAGCCAGAACCCGGGAACCAGAACGATCGGCGCGCTGCTCAACCGTCTAGAACGCCGGGATGATCGACTTCGCTTCGGTGTACTCCTCGAGCCCCTCGCGGCCGAACTCGCGGCCCATGCCCGAGTTCTTGAACCCGCCGAAGGGCGCGATGAAGTCCATCAGGTACCGGTTCACGGCCAGCGTGCCGGTGCGGATCCGCCGCGCGATGTCGACCCCGTGGTCGGTGTCCTTCGTCCAAACAGAGCCGGCCAGCCCGTACTCGCTGTCGTTGGCGATACTGATCGCGTCCTCTTCGTTCTCGTAGGGGATCACGACCAACACCGGCCCGAAGATCTCTTCCTGCGCGATCCGCATGTCGTTCGAGACGCCGGCGAACAGCGTCGGCTGCACGTACCAGCCCTTGTCGAGCCCGCTCGGGCGGCCGTTGCCGCCGACGACGACGCGCGCGCCCTCTTCCTGGCCGAGCGCGATGTACTTCTCGACCCGCTCCTGCTGGCGCTTCGCGACGAGCGGACCGATGTCGGTCGCGCGGTCGGCCGGGTCACCGGTGTTCAGCGCGGACATCATCCCGCCGACGGCGTCGACGACCTCGTCGTAACGGCCCTTCGAGGCGAGCAGCCGCGTCTGCGCGATGCACGCCTGCCCGTTGTTCATCAGCGAGGCGAACTTGAGGTCCTCCATCATCGCGCCGAGGTCGGCGTCGTCGAGGATGATCGACGCAGACTTCACGCCGAGCTCGAGCGAGAACCGCTTCAGCTGCTCGCCGCAGATGGCGCCGATCTTGCGGCCGACCGCCGTCGAGCCGGTGAACGAGATCTTATCCACGCCCGCGTGACGGACGAGGTACTCCCCCACCGCCGGGCCGCCGGGGACGATCGAGACGACGCCCTCGGGGACGCCGGCCTCGACGAGCCAGTCGGCGACGACGTTCATGTCGATCGGCGTCTCCGGCGCGGGCTTGATCACGATGGTGCAGCCGGTGACGAGCGAGGGGGCGAGCTTGTTCATCACGTTGAACTGCGGGACGTTCCACGGCGCGACCGCACCGACGACGCCGACCGGCTCGCGGCGGACGATGACCGGCTCGCCGAGCATCCCGACGCGGGTCTCTTCCCAGTCGAACGTCTCGGCGATGCGGAGGAACGTCGTCAGCATCATCCAGGGCGACGGCGCCTGCGCGAGCTCGGAGAACGTGATCGGCGAGCCCATCTCCTCGGTGATCTGCGCGGCCAGCTCGCCCATCTTCGAGGCGTAGATCTCGGTGAACTTCTGAACGATCGCGCAGCGCTCCTGGGGGGTCATGCGCGGCCAGGGGC
>JBKKCR010000064.1:0-2838 GCA_046712825.1 Actinomycetota bacterium
GTTCCGCGATGATGTTGCGCTGGATCTCGCTCGTGCCTCCGGCGATCGAGGCGGCGCGCGACCACAGCATCCCTCGCGCCCAGCGGCCGCGATCGACCGCGTGCTCGTCCTCCGGCATCACCAGCCCGTCCCAGCCGAGGATCGAGCCGGCGTTCTCGTAGAGGCGCTGGCTCATCTCCGACCAGAACAGCTTCACGAGCGAGGACTCGGGGCCGATCTGCTCGCCGCGCGCGAGCCGCGACAACGTTCGGCCGTTATGGAGCCGGAAGATCTCCACGTCCATCCACGATTGCGCCAGCTTCTGTCGGACGAGCGGGCTCGCGGTGTCGCCGCGCTCGATCGCGCGTCGCCAGAGCAGATCACGCGCGACCTCGTGCAGCACCTGCTCCTTCCAGACGAAGCTCGTGCCGCGCTCGTTGGCCAGCGTCGTCCCGGCGACTCGCCACCCGTCGTTCTCCGTGCCGATCAGGTTCTCCACCGGGACGTTCACGTCGCTGAAGAACACCTCGTTGAACTCGCTCTCGCCGGTGATCTGCCGGAGCGGCCGGATGTCGATCCCGTCGGTTTTCATCGGGATCGCGAGCATCGAGATGCCCTTGTGCTTCGGCGCCGTCGGGTCGGTGCGGACGAGCCCGATCCCGAAGTCGGCGAAGCGCGCGTAGGACGTCCACACCTTCTGGCCGCTCACGACGTAGGTATCGCCGCGCTTCTCGGCTTTGGTGCTCAGGCCGGCGAGGTCGCTGCCGGCGCCGGGCTCGGAGAAGAGCTGGCACCAGATCTCCTCGGCCGAAAGGATCTTCGGGAGCCAGCGCTTCCGCTGCTCCTCGGTGCCGTGCGAGATCAGCGTCGGCCCGACGAGGTTGACGCCGGCGCGGCCGAGGATCTGCGGCGCGCGAGCGCGGGCGAGCTCGGCGTTGTAGATCGCGACCTGGAGCAGAGACGCGCCGCGGCCGCCGTACTCGCTCGGCCAGTGGATCCCGACCCAGCGACCCGAGTGGAGCGTGCGTTGCCAGTCGCGGAGCTTCTCCGCCTCGTCGAACGTTGCGGCGACGTCGATGTCCGGCGGCGTGTGCTCGGTGAGCCAGGCGCGCAGCTCGTCGCGGAAGGCGACATCGTCGGGCGAGAGATCGAAGTCCACGGCGTCGGACTCTAGCGCCCGCGAAGGCCGGCGCGCACCGATGTGACGGATGTGTCAGGTCTTGCGGTCCCGGCGTAGACTGACGTCGGGATCCGGAGCGAGGAGGCGAGCGTCATGGCCCGCGACTATCAGGTCATCTCCACCGACGACCACATCATCGAGCCCGACGGGATGTTCGACGGACGCCTGCCGAAGGAGTTCGCCGACCGCACCCCCAAGCTGATCGAAACCGAGGAGATGGCGGCCTGGCACGTCCCCGGCGTGCTGAACCCGGACGGCTCCGAGAAGCCGATCGAGATGAGCGGCCTCTCCACAGCCGCCGGCCAGAAGGTCGAGGAGTTCAGCCCAAAGTCCAAGACCTTCGACGCCATGCGCGCGGGTTGCTACGACCCGGCCGAGCGGCTCAAGGACATGGACATCGACGGGGTGGACGTCCAGGTCTGCTTCCCGACGCTGCCCGGACTGGCGGGGATCACGTTCATCGAGATCGCCGACAAGCCGTACGCGTCGGCCCTGATGCGCGCGTACAACGACTGGCTGATCGAGGAATGGTGCGCGCCGGACCCCGAGCGTCTCCTCGGCGCGGGGATCCTGCCGCTGTGGGACATGGAGGCGTCCGCCGCTGAGATCCGACGCATCGCCTCGGCGGGGCTCAAGTGCATCTCGCTCCCGTCGACGCCGGGTTCGGTCGAGGGCGTGCCGGGCTTCCACGACCCGTCGTGGGCGCCGGTCTGGGACGCGATGAGCGAGACCGGCCTACCAGCCGAGATCCACATCGTTTCCGGCAAGGCCGACGTGTCGGCGCTCGGCGGGCTCGGGGTCGGCGCGGAGATCTTCGTCGCGCTCGCGCCCTCGACGAACATGCAGACGGTCGCCGTGCTGCTGTTCAGCGGCATCTTGCGGAAGTGGCCGAAGCTCAAGTTCATCTCGGCCGAGTCCGGGATCGGCTGGCTCCCCTACTTCATCGAGCGCGCCGACTACGCGCACCGCAAGCACCGCTTCTGGACCGGCTCGAACATCGATGTGATGCCGTCGGACCTGTTCCGGCAGTCGATCTACGCGAACTTCATCTCCGACCGCGCCGGAGTTGAGGGCCGGCACTTGATCGGCGTCGACAACATCATGATCGGTACCGACTACCCGCACACCGACTCGTCGTGGCCGGACACCCAGCGCGTGATCAAGGAGCAGATGGGCGACATCTCCCAGGAGGACCGCGAGAAGATCCTCTGGCGGAACGCCGCGCGTGTGTTCCAGCTGAACGGCGCATAACGGCCGGCACCCTCATATATATCGACTAGGCCGGACGGTATAGCTCGCTGAGACCCAGACGGCTATACTGGGCTCATGGCGATCAGGCGGACGACCATCGAGATCGACGACGAACTGCTGGGCAAGGCACAGGAAGTCCTTGGAACGACCGGGCTCAAGGACACCGTGGATGCGGCTCTCGATGAGGTCGTTCGCACTCACTTGCGCAGGCGTCTGGCGCAACGGATCAAGACTGGCAAGGGCATCGATCTCTCCCCGAGCGTGCTTCGCGCGTCCAAGGAATGGCGGACGCGATAGGCCTGCGCCTGGCCGACACAAGCGCCTGGCATGTAGCTCGCAAGCCCGCGGTCGCGAGGCCTTGGGGGGAGGCGCTCACCGAGGCGTTGATCGTGGTATGCCCGCCGGTTGAGCTCGAGCTCCTTTATAGC
>JBKKCR010000065.1:0-9083 GCA_046712825.1 Actinomycetota bacterium
TTCTCGCGGCTGGCGACCAGGATCGCCGCCGCGCCGTCGGAGATGGGGGACGAGTTGCCCGGGGTCATGTCGGGGCAGTCCTCGCGGACCGGAGCCAGCGCCGCCAGGCGCTCGACCGTGGTCCCGCGGCGGATGCACTCGTCGGCCGTGACCTCCTCGATGCTGCCGTCGGCCTGCATCGCCTTGATCGGAACGATCTCGCGCTGGAAACGGCCCTCGTCGGTCGCCTGCGCGGCGCGGCGATGTGACTCGGCGGCTTGGGTGTCCATGTCGGTGCGCGAGATGCCGAACTCTCTGGCGATCTCCTGCGCGGCCTGGAACTGCGTGTAGAGGTACTGGTTGCCGCCGACCGCTGCGAACCAATCGTCGGAGAACGCGAAGCCCGGCTGGATCGCGTTCGACCCCAGCCCCACGCGCGACATCGCTTCGACGCCGCACCCGATCGCGAGGTCGTAGACGCCGGCCATGACGCCCTGAGCCGCGAACGCGACCGACTGCATCGACGAGCCGCACTGGCGGTCGACGCTGGTCGCCGGCACGTCCCACGGCAGTCCCGCGGCGATCCACGCGTTACGCGTGACGTTGACGCCCTGCTCTCCGGTCTGCGTGACGCAGCCGCCGATCACGTCGTCGATCTGCAACGGGTCGATGCCGGCCCGTTCGATCAAGGCTTTCAGGACCATGCCGAGCAGATCGGTCGGATGCGTGCCGGAGAGCTTGCCGTTCTTCTTGCCGATCGGGCTGCGAACGGCCCCGACGATCACCGCTTCGGTCATGGCGTGGAGTCTACCTTTCCTGGTCGCGGCTATTCCTCCACGATGAACGAGCCCCGCATCGAGGGATGGATCCGGCAGAAGTACGTGTACTCCCCCGGAGTCATGTTCCCCGTGTCGAGCGCGTAGTCCATCCGGTTCGCTGCCGCCGTCACGCCGGGAGGGCCGAAGCCGAGCTCCAGCGAGTCGAAGTCGACCGGCCCGTTCGCCAGCGGATAGCTGATGCCCGTGGCGCCGGTGCACGGCGCGGCGCACGAGGTGACGGTGTGGAAGATCTGGGCCAGCGCGTCGGCGTTGAGGAAGGGGAGCGCCTCCCCGCGCTTCACCGTCGGCGTGACCCCCGAGCCCATCCCGCCGGGGAAGTAGGTGAATCCGGCGATCAGCACGCCGCCCGTGTCGACGGGCCGTCCGGGCGCGAACGGCTGCTCGCTCCCGCCTCCGTAGTTGCTCGCCTCTTGGAGGTGTCCGTGCGACACGGCGGTGTTGTCGGGATCGACCGTCGTCTCGAACGGGTCCGGGCCGGAAGGATCGTCCCGTGAGATGAACAGGATGACGATCCCCATGCCCTCGTACCACGACGCCAGACTGGTCTCGTAGACGCTGTTCAGCACCAGCCGGTCGCCGGGCGAGATCCGTAATCGATAATCGGGGCGGGTGACCTCCATCACCATGTCCCACGACACCGGCCCGTTCGGGTCGAAGTAGATCGCGTCGGACGTGAAGACCCGCCGGCTGCCGACGCCCGGCCGAACGAGCTCCACATCGGTCCGTAACCCGCCGGGATGCACGTGCCCCACCGCCCATACCACCGTCCCGGGCGGTGGCGTGGCCGTGTAGCCGACGCCGTTGCCGGCAGCACCGTTGCCCGGGACCGACTTGCCGTACGGGTCGAACGCCGCGCACTCCTCGCGCGGGAACGCGCACTCGCCGGGCACGGATCCGAAGCCGCGCTGGGTGTTGTAGACGGGATTCGCGCCCTGGAAGCCGGCAACGTCGAGCCAGAAGGGCTCGACCGGCTTGATCGTCGAGGCCGCCGGCGAGGCCGCCGGGATCAGATCGACCTCATAGGTGATGAAGACGTTGTCCGGCACGGCAGTGAGGTTGTGGATCATGTAGTTGAGGAGCCACAGCTCGTTGAAGGGACGGAACGGCAGGCCGTAGCCGTTGGGCGTGGAGAAGATCGTCTTCTCCTCTCCCGAGGCGAACATCGGATGCGAGAACGCGGTCGAGATCCAGACCGAGTGGTGGAGGTGGAGGATATCGATCGGCGGAACAGTGCCGTTCACGCGCACGAGGTCGGGCTTGAAACGGACGATGTAGCCGGCCTCGAGCGGCCGCTCGATCGTGACCGGCCCGAACAGGATCAGGTTGTCGCCGGGCGTGACGTGCAACGGACCGTAGCGGAACAGCATGCGGCGGCACGAAGACGGACGGACGCTGTCGAGCGGGCCCTCAGGCGTGCACGGCTTCGAGCCGATCTGGAGCGGTCCCGGCGCGGCGGCCGGAGCCGCCCCCTGCGAGGCGAGGACGATGAGCAGCGCGGCGAACGCCGCTCTCGCGCGGAAGCGGGTCATGCGCGCCGCGCCCGCATCTTCTTGCGCAGCGCTTTGGTGGCCGTCGCGTCGACCTCGAGCGAGTAGTCGTCGGCCTCGCCGGTCATGATCACTCCGTAGTCGCGCTCGGCGGACTCCCGGCTCACGTACTCGTCGAGCACGTCGTCTCGGACCTTCTCCGGCTCGCGGTCGAGCGGATCGCCCCACCCTCCGCCGCCGCCGCGCTGGTACTCGATGCGGGTTCCGGCGCCGAGCGGCTCGTACAGGGCGGTATGGGTGATGAGCTTCTCCTCCCCGTTGGGCCCGCGGATGACGAGCTTGTCGGGCGGCCCGTTCTCGCCGCCGGCGACGCCGCGCGACGTGTACTTCATGCTCATGACGAAGGTGTAGAGGCTGCAGTCGGCGGTCGACTCCTTGACCCAGAACGAGCCGGGCTGGCCGCGCCATTTGCCGGGCCCGGCGGTGTCGGTCGTCAGGTCGTTCGAGAGGTGGCGCGCCGGGAAGATCGCCTCGTTGATCTCGGCGGTCGCCATGATCAGGTTCCCGAAGCCGGCGTTCGCGCAACCCCAGCCGTCGGTCCCGTGCGCTGCCGCGGAGGCGGTCGACTGCGTGTCGACCGAGTGGTCGATGAACAGCTTCTGCGTCTTCGGGTTGATGCCGAAGAGCACCGTCGGCATCGCGGCCTTGTAGACCTGAGGGCAGGACTTCTCGGGGATCGCCTCGGCCAGCGCCATCGCGACCGCCTCGGAGACCTCGCAGCCGGGATGGTGCGTCCCCATCGACACCGGCTTGCCGACCGGCGGGTTCACGATCGTGTTCTCCGGATACAGGATCTTGATCGGCGCGAACAATCCCTGGTTGCGCGGGATCGTCGAGTCGATCATCGAACACAGCTGCGCGTAGGTCATCGAGCGCGTGTTGCACTGGGTCGACCACGCCTGCAGCCACGGCCGGTCGTCCGAGCCGGTGAAGTCGATCTCAAGCTCGTCGCCCTTGACGTCGACCTTGGCGTGGACCTTCACGTCGGTGTTCCCACGGACGTCGTGGTCGAAGTACGCGTCGGCCTCGTACGAGCCGTCGGGCCAGGAGGCGATCTCCTCGCGCATCCGGCGTTCCGAGAACTCGAGCAGCCAGTCGACGGCGCCCTTGACCGCGTCGACGCCGTACTGGGCGATCAGCTCCTTGCAGCGCTTCGCGCCGAGCTGCGCGGCGCCGATCTGCGCGCGCAGGTCGCCCTCGTAGGTGGGCACGCGGTTGTTGGTGTGGAACAGGTAGATGACGTCTTTGCGCTCGACGCCGGCGTCGACGAGCTTCACGACCGGGCATCGGAAGCCCTCGGCCCAGATGTCCATCGCGTCGGCCGGATAGCCGCCGGGCGTCTGGCCCGCGGTGTCGGCGTGGTGACACTGGATCGACGCGAAGAGCACGAGCTCACCCTCGTGGAACACCGGCGAGAATATGCTCCAGTCGGGCAGATGACCGCCGCCGTGGTACGGGTCGTTGCACGCGACGACGTCGCCGTCTTTGAAGCCTTCGGCGCCAAAGAACTCGATGCCGAACTGCACCGGCCCCATCGAGGAGAGCATGAACTGCGGGATGCCGACGGACAGCGCGGCCAGGCGTCCCTTCCAGTCCATGATCGTCGCGTTGCGCTCGTTCGACTGGTTGAGGATCGGCGTCGTCGCGGTGCGCGAGACGTGGATCGCCATCTCGAACGCGATCGTCTCGAGACCGCCGCGGATCACCTCGGCGGTGATCGGATCGACCGGCGCGCGCTTCTTGGCCGGGCGTTTCTTCGGCGCCTTCTTCTTGGTCGCGACGGCCATATGAACGCTCCTTCTACTTCGTAGCCACGTAGTTGCCGAGCCTGTCGAGCTTCACGGTCCACTTCGGCGGCACAACCACGGTCGTGAACGGCTCCTCGATGATCGCGGGGCCTGTGATCTTCTGGCCGGCACGGATCGAAGGACCGTCGTACAGCTTGGCCTTGACGAATCCGCTCCCGAAGTACGCCTGGCGCGTTCCCGACGACTTCGGCGTCGACGCCGAGCCCGGAACCTTGCGCAGCTCCGGCTTGCTCAGCAGCGCGCGCGAGCGGACCCGCAGCGCCGAGATCATCACGTCCTCGTCGCGACGGTCGTAGGTGTGCTCCTCGAGGTGCATCTCGTGGAACCGCTGCGCGATCGCCGCGAGCTCCTTCGGCGTGATCTTGCCGAGCACGGGCACGTCGATGTCCCAGGTCTGTCCCGGGTAGCGGCACTGCGCGAAGCGCAGGTGGTTGAAGCGCTTCGTCGGCACACCCGCCTGCCATAGCTCCTCGTCGGCTTCCTTCTCGAGCGCGGCGTACACGTCTTCAAGATGCGCGGCTTCGCTCGCGTCGGCTTCGTCCTCGATCCCTTTGTAGATCTCCTCGAGCTTGGCGGGGTCGACGGTTCCCGTGGTGACGAGCGTCGCGCGTACCTTGTCGACCAGGTAGTCGGCGACGAGCAGACCCAGCGCCGAGAATGCCGGCGCCGTGCGCGGGATCAACACCTTGCGGATGCCGAGATCGTCGGCCTGAGCGAGCGCGTGCACCGCGCCGTTGCCGCCGAATACCACGAGCGCGAACGTGCGGGGATCGTTCCCGCGTTCTGCCGACACGCGGACGATCGCTTGATTCATGTGGGCGTTGGTCAGCCGGTGGATCCCCCACGCCGCCTCGACGGCGTTCATGTCGAGCGGCCCGCCGATCTGCTCCTCGATCGCCTCGGCGATCCCGTCGGACTTCAGCGGGAGGGTGCCGCCGGCGAAGCCGTCGGGATTCAGGTAGCCGAGCACGAGGTTCGCGTCGGTCACCGTCGGTCGCGTGCCGCCGCGGCCGTAGCACATCGGGCCCGGGTCACCGCCGGCGGACTCGGGGCCTACGAACAAGCCGCCGGCCTTGACCGACGCGATCGAGCCGCCGCCGGCGCCGATCGAGATCACGTCGACCATCGGCAGCGAGATGAGGTACCGGTGGACCCAGTTCCAGAACGACTTGATCGTCGGCTCTCCGCCCTTGACCAGGCAGACGTCGTACGACGTGCCGCCCATGTCGACGGAGATGAAGTCCTCGATCCCGGCCTCGCCGGCGACACGGCATGCGCCCATCACACCGCCGGCCGGGCCGGACGCGAGCGTCACGATCGGCCGGTCGGCGACGGACGGTGCTGCGGCGATGCCGCCGCTCGACTGCATGACGAGCAGCGGATGCTTGAAGCCGTTTCCGGCGAGCTTCTCGATCAGGTGGTTGAGATACCGCTTCACGCGCGGCCCGATGTAAGCGTTGACCACGGTCGTCGAGGTACGGTCGAACTCCGGCGCGGCCGGGTGCACGCGGTGCGACAGCGAGACCATCTCGAGCTCGGGGAACTCTTCGGCAAGGATCTCGCCGACGCGCTGCTCGTGTGCGGGGTTCACGAACGAGAACAGCAGCACCACGGCCACCGAGGTGACGCCCGCGGACCTGAGCCGCTTCACCTGGGCGCGGATCTCGTCGTCGTCCAGCGGTGAGAGCACGTTGCCCTGGTAGTCGAGCCGCTCGCCGAGCGTCAGCCGGTAGCGCCGCGGCACCAGCTGCGACGGCGCCGGCGCGCTCGGGTCCCAGATGTTCTCGCGGTATCCGCGACGCAGTTCGATCTCGTCGCGACGGCCCTTGGTGACGAGCAGCCCGGTCTTCGCGCCGGTCGACTCGATCATCGTGTTGTCCGCCGTCGTGGTGCCGTGGATGATCAGATCGGTCTTCCCGAGGAACGCCTTCAACGATAGGTCGCGCTGACCGGCCAGCTGCTCGATGCCTTCCATCACGCCGACCGACTGGTCCGAGGGCGTCGTCGGGCTCTTCCAGAGGGCGAACGAGCCGTCGGGCTCCACGACGAGGAAATCGGTGAAGGTTCCGCCGACGTCTATGCCAACCCGGTAGCCCATCCCCCGAACCCTCCCTCAGTGGAGCTGAACGTACACGTTCTTCGTCTGCAGATATACGTCGAGCGCCTCGCGCCCACCTTCCCGCCCGAGGCCCGACGACTTGTATCCGCCGAACGGCGCCTGCGGGTTCACCGCCAGCCAGGCGTTCACCCATATGGTGCCCGCTTGGATGGCTCGCGCGACGCGGTGGGCGCGGCTCAGGTCGTTGGTCCAGACGCCCCCCGCCAGCCCGTAGTCGGTGTCGTTGGCGATCGCGATCGCCTCGGCCTCGTCGTGGAACGGGATCACGCTCAGCACCGGGCCGAAGATCTCCTCCCGCGCGATCCGCATGTCGTTCCGCACGCCGGTGACCACGGTCGGGGGGACGAAGTAGCCGTCGGCGAGGTCGCCGCCGAGCCGCTCGCCCCCGAGTGTCACCGTCGTCGTCGTGCGGGCTTCCTCGACGAAGCCCAGCACGCGTTCGAGCTGGGGCGCGCTGATCAGCGGACCCATCTGGGTCGTCGGCTGCATCGGATCACCCACGGCGAAGGTCCGCGCGAAAGCCGTGACTTTGTCCATGAAAGCGTCGTGGATCGAGTCCTGAACGAGCAGGCGGCTGCCGGCGATGCACTGCTGCCCGGTGTTCACGAAACAGCCGACGCACGCCTGAACCGCGGCGGCGTCGAGGTCGGCGTCTTCGAACACGATGTTGGCCGACTTGCCGCCGAGCTCGAGCGAGGCCGGCACGAGTCGGCGCCCGGCGGCTTCGGCGACCCGGCGCCCGGTAGCGGTCGAGCCGGTGAACGCGACGACGTTCACGCCGGGGTGCTCGACGAGCGGCGCGCCGGTCTCGGAGCCGGAGCCGGTGACGCAGTTGACGACGCCGGGAGGGAACCCGGCTTCGGCGATCAGGTCCATCAGTTTCAGCACGGGTAGGGGCGCGAGCTCCGACGGCTTCACGACCACGGTGTTGCCGGCGGCGAGCGCCGGCGCCAAGCGCCACAGCGCAAGCGACAGCGGGGAGTTCCACGGAACGATCGCGGCGACGACGCCGCGCGGCTCGTGGATCGTGTAGTCCAGCGTGTTCGCCGCGCTCAGCGGGATCGTCGCTCCTTCGAGCTTGTCGGCCCAGCCGGCGTAATACTCGACGTATTCGGCGGTGAAGAGCGCTTCGCCGTGCGTGAACGCCCACGGCATGCCCATGTCCTCGGTCGCGATCCGTCCGAGCTCCTGCGCTTGACCGGAGACGAGCTCCGCGAGCTTGAGCAGCAGTCTCCGTCGAACGGTCGGTGTGGCGTCTCGCCAGCCGCCGTCGAACGCGTCGCGCGCGGCGCGAACCGCGGCGTCGACCTCCTCGGCGGTGCCGACGGGGAACTCAGCGAGGGTCTTGCCGGTCGACGGGTTGAGGTCCGTCATCGTGGGGCCCTCGCCCGCGCGCCAGTCGCCGGCGATGAAGTGCTTGGTCGTCGTCATCCGACCCGCTCGATGATCGCCGCCGAGCCCAGGCCGCCGCCCGCGCACATCGTCGCGCAGCCGTACCGGCCGCCGGTTCGCTCGAGCTCGTGCAGCAGGCTCACGAGGAGACGCGCCCCGGTCGCGCCGACCGGATGCCCGAGCGCGATCGCCCCCCCGTTTGGATTGACCTTCTCCGGGTCGAGGCCAAGCTCACGCACGCACGCGATGGTCTGGGCCGCGAACGCCTCGTTGATCTCGATGATGTCCAGGTCGTCGATCGCGAGTCCTGCCCGTTTCAATGCCTTCGGCACAGCCTCGATCGGGCCGGTGCCGGTGAAAGCGGGGTCGACGCCGGCCGACGCCCATCCGCGGATGACGGCGCGCGGCGTAAGGCCGAGCTGTTCGGCGCGTTTCGCGCTCGTCACGACCAGCGATGCTGCGCCGTCGTTGATGCCGGAGGAGTTGCCGGCGGTCACCGTTCCACCTTCCACGTAGGCGGGCGGGAGCGCCGAGAGCTTCTCGAGCGACGTGTCGCGGCGTGGCCGTTCGTCGGTGTCGAAGATCCTCGGTTCGCCCTTCCGCTGGGCCACGGAGACGGCTACGATCTCCGGCTCGAACGTGCAGGCGTCGATCGCGCGAACCGCGCGCTGGTGCGAGCGCAGAGCCCAGCGATCCTGGTCCTCGCGTGTGATCCCGAAGCGCTCGGCCGACGACTCACCCACGTTGATCCCGACCGACAACGACGCCATCGCCGGCGGATGGGACGGCGGGGCGACGACGATCTCGGGCGGCCTGCGCGGGTACGCGCTCGACGGCTTCTTCATGAGCCAGGGCTGCTGGCTCATGCTCTCCGCGCCCCCGGTCAGGAACGCCTCGCCGATGCCGGCCCAGATCGCGGTGGCGGCCTGGGTGACGGCCTCGAGGCCGGTGGCGCACGCGCGGATCACCGACATGCCGGGGACGTCGTGCGGGACGCCTGCCGCGAGGCCGACGAATCGGCCGACGTTTCCGCCGCCGCCGATCGTCTCCCCGAAGATCACGTCGTCGAAGACCGACGGGTCGATGCCCGCACGCGCGATCGCCTCCCGGGCGACGATGATCCCGAGATCCCAAGCCGGCACGGTCGCGAGCGAGCGGCCGGCCTCGCCGATCGGGGTCCGGACGGCCGAGATGATGACGGCGGCGTCAGTCACGGTCCTCAAACGCTAGCCCGTGGGGCCGGGAATCGCCAGAGCCGGCCTTTAGCCCTTGACGGCGAACAGACGCCACTCGTCGGGGATGCCCTTGAGGGTGTGCGTGCCGCGTTCCGTGAACGCGATCCCAGATCCCGCGACGAGCTCCTTGACGGTGCTCGACACCAGCACCTCGCCGGTCGCCG
>JBKKCR010000066.1:0-12380 GCA_046712825.1 Actinomycetota bacterium
CCGGGCCGCCGGGGACGATCGAGACGACGCCCTCGGGGACGCCGGCCTCGACGAGCCAGTCGGCGACGACGTTCATGTCGATCGGCGTCTCCGGCGCCGGCTTGATCACGATGGTGCAGCCGGTGACGAGCGAGGGCGCGAGCTTGTTCATCACGTTGAACTGCGGGACGTTCCACGGCGCGACGGCGCCGACAACCCCGACCGGCTCACGGCGGACGATGACCGGCTCGCCGAGCATCCCGACGCGGGTCTCTTCCCAGTCGAACGTCTCGGCGATGCGCAGGAAGGTGGTCAGCATCATCCACGGCGACGGCGCCTGCGCGAGCTCGGAGAATGTGATCGGCGAGCCCATCTCCTCGGTGATCAGCGCGGCCAGCTCGCCCATCTTCGAGGCGTAGATCTCGGTGAACTTCTGGACGATCGCGCAACGCTCCTGGGGAGTCATGCGCGGCCAGGGCCCGTGGTCGAACGCCTCGCGCGCGGCGGCGACGGCCCGGTCGATGTCGGCCTCGGTGCCCTCGGGGACCCGGGCCATGACCTCCTCGGTGTGGGGCGAGATCACGTCGATGGTTCCGGTGCCGGCCGGGTCGACCCACTTGCCGCCGATGAAAAGCTTGTCGAAGGTGCGCACGATGGTCCTCCTCGCTTGCCGGGTCCGCACGGAACAGAGTACCGACCGAGCGGCCGGCCTGTCAGCGGCGCCTGGGGTTGATCGCCCAGGGGGCCGGATCCCCCGAGTCCTCGACGATGATCGCGCCGGTGGGGCACGAGGCGGCCGCGTGACGGAGGATCTCCTCCTCGACGGTCTCGGGATCGAGTACCTCGGCCTTCAAGAACTCGCGTTCCCGCCAGCGGAAGGCCGTCGGCGCAAGGAAGATACAGGTCCCGGCGCCGATGCAACGCTGGCGGTCGACGACCACCCGGATCGTCACACGATCCCTTCCCTGAGCGCCGCGGCGGCCGCTCCGCTGCGGGTCGTCGCGCCGATCGATTGGAAGACCCTGGCGACGTCGCGGGCAACGTCTTGCTCGTCGCGCCCGACCGCGACGGCGATGTCCTTGTTCGTCTGACCGGCCATCACCCGTCGCAACAGATCGGCCTCTTCGGTGCTCAGCCCTGCCGGGACCGCAGCGCCGGATGGCAGCATCCGGATGGCCTCGTTCGCTCCGACCAGCGTCATCAGCTCGCTCATCAACCGCGTGCTGAGCCAGCGCGCGCGGACCGAATCGTCGGCCGTCTGCGACAACGCCACGATCACGTCGCCACGCATCTGCATCCGGAACTCCGCGATGTGCGGGTCATCGATGTCGCGCGTTGCACGAGCGACGAGCAGGCGCGCGTCGGCGTGCAGGAAAGCGAAGAACTGCCTGATCCGGCGGAACTCGGCGATGGAAGCGAGCGCGTGTTCGAGTGCTCTCTCGGCGTCTCCGCGTGCGAGTGCGATCTGCGCCAGAGCGGCGTAGCCCTCTGCCTCGAACCACGCATCGGACGTCGGGAGCGCCTTCGCCATGCGGATCGTCTCTTCGGCCCATGCCTCCGCACGCACGAGGAGATCTGCGTCGTCCTGGTGAGCCCCCAGACGCGCACCATGTATCGCGAGGAGCGCGAGTACCTCGCACCGCCCCGCCGGCGAGCCGCGATCGGTCGCCAGCGACAGCGCGCGCTCCAGATGCCTTCGCATCCCGGCGGCGTCGTCGGCGGCGGCTCTGAGCTCTCCGCGCCACATCTCGAGCTGACGGTCCGGCAGCGCGTCCTGCGCAACGAGAGCCGCCGAGCCGGCCTTGTCGAGCCACGTTTCCGCCTCGGGCACCTGGCCGAGCATCGCATAGGTGAGAGCAACGCCGCCCGCCGCGTAAACCTCCAAGGACCTATTTCCCAGCGCGCGGGCGGCTTCGTAGGCCTCGGCGCCTCGCAGGAGTGCGAGGTCCAGCGGCCCGTGCGAGCGCGCGTACACCTGGATCGAGAAGAGCATGTACGCGTCGCTTTCGGCCCGCTCGCTCTCGCTCGTGAGCCGCTTGAGGTTCCGTCGTAACAGGCGGATCTGCTCGATGCGACCGGCGTGGCCGTGCCGGGTCTCTTCCAAGATGTTCGCGTACGCGAGGGCGATCAGGCTCGACATCAGACCGCGCTGATCGCCGAGCCGCTCGTACGCCTCGATCGCTTCGCTCAGGATGGCGCGCGTCTCTTCGAGGGCTAGGCCGATCTCCGGTACCTCGCGAGGGTCCCCCATAGGATCGGCGAACAGGTCGGGGTTCTGCTCGAGCATGCCGAGCGCGAACTTTCGTGCCTGTCCGAACCGGATCACTCCCTGTTCCCGTCTCACCGCCGCCCAGGTCGACTCGTCCCCGAGCTGCGTAGCGATCTCGAGCGCTCGCGCATAGGTCTCCGCGGCCGCGTCGACGTCCACCGCAGTGGTTTCTGGGCTGAACGATTCGCCCATCGCGCGCTGCATCTGGGCCTGCCCGAGTTCGAGGCTGGCCCGGAGCTCCGCCCGCAGATCCCCGCGCTCCACCGCGGTCGCCTTCGCGGCGAGCGCGATCTCTTCGGCTCGCTCGTAGTCCTCCGTTTGGCGCGTCGCGCTCGCACGGCGGAGCGTCGCCTCGAGCTCGAGCGCGTCGTCCCCGAGCGCTCGGGCGAGCGCAGACATCTCGGCGAGCGTCGCGATCCGCTCCTCGGCCCGGCCGAGCGCCTCCAACGCCTCATCCCGCAGCCGGAGCAGCTCGGCGCGATCCTCCGGGGACTGGGCCGCTCCCCGCGCGAGGTCCGTCGCCCGCAAAGCCTCCTCGGGTGCGAACGTCTTCAACGCGTCGCGCGCCGTCTGGATCGAGTAGCGAACGCCCTGATCCTGCTCTCCCGCTTCGAGGAAGTGGAACGCCAGCGTTGCGATACAGATCGCGCCCTCGTCGAGCGTGCCCTCCAGCTTGCGCGCGAGCGCGCCGTGGATCTTTCGCCGGCGCTGGCGAGCCACCTGCGCGATCAGCGCGGAACGGATCTCGTCGTGGGTGAAGGCGTAGTCGTTGGACGCGCCTTCGGGAAGCTCGATGATCAGGTTGGCTTCGATAGCCGGTTCGAGGGCGTCGGCCAGCAACGTCACGCTCGGGCACTCCTCCGCGTTGACCGCCGTGAGAACTTCCCGGAGCTCGGAGAGCCGGAACCGGCGGCCGATCACGGCCGCGTCGGAGACCATCTGACGAGCGTCGGGAGCGAGTTGGGCGAGGCGCCGCTCGATAAGGATCTGCACGTTCGGCGCCACGGTGGATCGCGCCGCCTGAGAGAGCTCCAGGTGCCCCGCGACCACCTGCATCAGCCCGGCGTCGCGGAACGACCGCGCGAATTCGACGATGAAGAAGGGCACACCCTCGCCACGCGCGTGCAGCGCTGCGGCCGTCTCCTGGCTGACCGGGGTCCCGAGGAGGTTGCCGAGGAGCTCGGCGGTTTCGGCGCGGGTCAGACGCTCGAGCTTCTTCCTGCGCGCGAGCCCCATGCGTTCGAGGTCGGCGACGAGCGACGTAGCCGCGCCCACGCCGGGCCCGGAGTCGGGCCGTTGGGCCAGCATGATGAAGATCCGACTGTTCGACGACGTTCGGACGACGTACCGGATCAGCTTCAAGCTGTCCTCATCGGCCCATTGCAGGTCGTCGAAGAACAGTGCGATCGGTTGCGACTCGGCGATCGTGCGGATGGCGACCGTGGCGACGTCGTAGACGCGGAGCATCTGCTCGGCCGGCTGAAGCCCGGTCTCGACCTGACCGCGTCCCGACACGACGTCGCGCGCGCGTTCGAGCACCTCTCGCGCCATCGCCCGATCCGCGAGAGCCTGGATCGAGCCCGAGCTGAGCAGCGTGCGCAGGATGAAGAACGGCCCGCGCAGCTCCTCGTCGCCGCCGACGATGACGGTTCCGAAGCCCCTCGCGAGCGCACCCTCGAGGGCATCTTCGATGAGCCGCGTCTTGCCGATCCCGGCTTCGCCTTCGACGGCGAAGACACGGATCTTGCCTTGGGTCACCGCTTCGAGGTCCTGCTCGACCGCGAGGCGCTCGGAGGATCGCCCCACGATCGGCGCGTGGTCGGGGCGGACGTAGGTCTCTTCGATGTCGCCGCGACGCACGTCCGCGGCGGTCTCCGCGGGACGTGCCGTCGGTGCGGTCGCAGGTGACGTCGCGGTTTCGGGACGCCACCCGACCTCGAACACCCGCCACTGCGTCGGGAAGCCCTTGAGGCTGAACAGGCCGCGGTCGACGAAGTTGAAGTCGCGCACGCCGGAGGTGAGGTCTTTGGTCACCTGAGAGACGAGGATCTGCCCTCCCTTCGCCTTCGCCGAGATACGCGCGGCCGCGTTCACGGAGGTGCCGTACAAGGTTCCCGACTCGCGGAGCACCTCGCCGGTGTTCAATCCGATACGGACCTTGATCATGTGATCGGGTCCAGCCGCGTTGTGGACCTCGAAGCATCGCTGGATCCCGACCGCACACTCGATCGCCTTCCGCGCCGAGCCGAACGCGACCATGAACCCGTCGCCCATGAAGACGACCTCGCGTCCGCCGAAGAGGTCGATCTGCTCCCGCAGCATCTTCTCGTGGGTGCGCATGACCTCTTGCGCGACGTCGTCGCCCTCGCGCGTGCGCAGGTCGGTCGAGCCCTCTACGTCGGAGAAAAGGACGGTGACGGTCCCTTCCGGGAGCTCCGACGGAGTGGGGTTGATGGTGGGTTCGTCCACGGACACGAAGGTTACCGTCGCGGGGAGCCCCGGGCTACGGATGCCTCCATGAGGAAGGACCGGCAAGCCACCTTCGTGGGCTCGGAACGCTCGCGTACGGCAATATGGCCGCCGTGGCGTACCAGTGGTGGGTCTTCCTTCATCTCCTCGGCGTGTTCGGGCTGCTCACCGCACACGGCGTTTCGGTCGCCGTCGCGCTGCGTTTGCGGACCGAACGGGACCCCGCGCGGGTCGCGGCGCTGCTCGAGCTCTCGGCCCGTACGGTTCCCGCGTTCTACATCTCGCTGGCTTTGCTCCTCGTCGGCGGGGTCGTCGCGACATTCGTGGGCGACTTGTGGTCGTTCGGGTGGATATGGGCGGCCATCGTGACGCTCCTGGTCGTGACGCTGGCGATGATCTTCATGGCGCGCCCCTACTACCAACGGGTGCGGTTCATCTCCCGCGCGATGGCCGAAGGCTCGCAAGCCGTGAGCGCCGAGCAGTACGACGAGGTCCTGTCGGACCGGCGCCCGCTGACGGTGACCTGGATCGGGGCCGTCGGGCTCGTGTTCCTCCTGTACCTGATGGTCGTGAAGCCGACGCTCGGCATGGCGCCCGACGCCGAGCCGGCGCCGCGCGGGACCGGGCCGGTCGTAACTCTGTCGTCCGTCGACAGCCGCTTCGCAGCGGCGACGCTCTCGGCGCCGGCGGGCACGCCGTTCTCGCTCCGCTTCGAGAACAAGGATTCGGGCATCCCGCACAACGTCGCGATCTTCACCGACGCCTCGGCGTCGCAGTCGCGCTTCGTCGGGGCGACGTTCGCCGGACCGGCGACCCGGAACTACGCCGTGCCGGCGCTCGAAGCCGGTACGTACTTCTTCCGCTGCGACGTGCACGCGACGACCATGACCGGCTCGCTCGCGGTGGGATAAGCACATGGGCTACCGCACGATCGTCGTGGGCACGGACGGCTCCGACACGTCGATGCTCGCCATGGAGAAGGCCGCGCGACTCGCCAAGCAGGTGGAGGGCAAGCTCCTCGTCGTGTGCGCGACTGCGCCGGTCGGCCTGCACGACTACCGCGCGAAGGAGATCCTGACCGACGCCGCGTACGCGCTCGAGGCGTGGGGCGTCCAGGGCGAGACGATGTTCCGGGAAGGCCACCCGGACAAGGTCCTGCTCGACATCGCCGCCGAGCGGGATGCGGACCTGATCGTGATCGGCAACGTGGGCGTCGGGAAGGCGAAGCGGTTCCGGATGGGTCCGCTCCCGGAGCGCGTCGCAAGCTCTGCGCCGTGCGACGTGCTCATCGTCTACACGACCGATCTGAAATCCGAGGAAGGACGGCAGCTCTATCACCGTATCCTCGTCGGCACCGACGGCTCCGCGACCGCGACCGAGGCGATGCGGAAGGCGTTCGATCTCGGCGTGACCTTCAGGACGGCGGTGAGCGTCATGTACGCCGCCGGCGACCGGATCGTCGGCGCGATCGTTCTCGAGCAGGCGGAGAAGGCCAAGCACCGCACGCTCAGGCTCGACACGCAACTGGTCGACGGCGACCCGGCCGAGGCGATCTGCGAGACCGCGGAGAAGGATGGCTGCGACCTGATCGTGGTGGGCAACCGCGGGATGACCGGCGTGCGCCGCCACCTGCTCGGTTCCGTGCCGACGAAGGTGATCCACTCCGCGCCGACCGACGTCTTGATCGCCAAGACCGTGGATCGCACGGTGGAAGACCTTGCGCCGGGGACGGGCGGGCTCGTCGATGTCGACGGCCGCAAGCTCGCCGTCTACAAGGCCGAGGACGGGAACATCGTCGCGCTGTCTTCGCGTTGCGCCCACCTCGGTTGCACGGTCGACTGGAACGCGACCGCCGCAACCTGGGATTGCCCTTGTCACGGCTCGCGCTTCTCGAAAGAGGGCGACCTCGTGCAGGGCCCGGCGAAAACCGGCTTGGATCGCGAGGAGCTCTAGGCGTTCGCCGCTTCGGAACGCTGCTCCGCGGGACGCCGACCGGCCGCCAAGTCACGCAGCTTCGTGTGCAGCAGCCGCGTCTCGAGCAGGTTACGGATCCGGAGCACGACCTCGTCGTGATCGAACGGCTTCTCGAGGAAGTCCTTCGCGCCGAGCTCCAGTGCGCGGTGACGATGCTCCGGGTTCACGTCGGCGGTGAGGAACACGATCGGCACGACGTCGTCCTCTGCCATCAGCTCGTGCATCCTCCGCATGACGGTGAACCCATCGATCGGGAACATCATGAGATCGAGCAGGACGATGTCCGGGCACACGCGCTCGAACGAGGCCAGCGCCTCGCGCGGGTCGGTGTAGCCGGTGATGTTCGTGAAGCCGGCTTCCGTCAGGATGTAACGGAGCAACCGGATGTGGATCTCCTGATCGTCGACGATCAGGATGCGCGCGCCCGACGGGTTGATGCCCACAGCCATCCCCTCCAAAGGTTGTGCCCGGGTACAGGCCGCACTCGTGGCGGGGAAGCGGGGCTCCGGCGGGACGCTCGATCGCACCCCTCGTCACCGGACGACCCACATCGTAAGGTCGCGAACCACGCTTGGGAAGTCCCAGTCCATAACATCCTTTTCGCGGTGATCGGGCGCGGCGTGCGTAGACTTCCGCGGCCATGTCTCCTCGAGCGAAGGGCCCCTGGATCCCGCCGGTCTGGCTCGTCCGACCCGGCATGAGGTTCCGGAACGCGCTCGGACGGATGCACGGCCGGATGGTTCCGCCGCCGCTCCAGGTGATGGAACGCATGAACGGGATGGTCGAAGCCAAGGTGATCTCGCTCATCGCCGAGCTTGCCCTCCCCGATCTTCTCGCCGGCGAGCCGCGCACGGCCGCGGACCTTGCACGCGAGGCGGGCCTAGACGCCGACGCGCTCGACCGGGCCCTGGCATTCATGGTTTCCCGAGGGCTTCTCGGGCGGACGCGGGATGGCCGGTATGCGAACAACTCGTTCTCGGACACACTTCGTTCGGATCACCCGCAATCCATGCGCGAATGGGCTCGCTTCTTCGCGAGCGAATGGCATTGGGAGATGTGGAATCATGCCGGCCACTCGCTCGAGACCGGCGGAAGCGCGGCCGAGCCGGCGTTCGGCGCCGGCTTCTGGGAGTACCTCGGCGAGAAGAACCCCGGTGCCGGCGCGACGTTCAACCGCGCGCTCGCCGGCACCTCGCGCATCGCCGGGCCGATCCTCGCGAAGGGCTACGACTTCTCGGGGGTGCGCCGGTTGTGCGACGTCGGCGGCGGCACCGGCGGCATGCTCGCGGAGGTGCTGGAACGCCACCCGACGATGCGCGGCGTGCTCTTCGATCTTCCCGAGGTCGTCGCGCAGGCACGGCCGGCGGTCGCCGAGCGAGGCCTGCTCGATCGTGTCGAGATCGTCGCGGGAAGCTTCTTCGATTCGGTTCCCGAGGGCTGCGACGCTTACATGCTGCAAGCGATCATCCACGACTGGGACGACGAGTCCTGCGTGGCGATCTTGTCGAATTGCCGGAAGGCGATGACTCCCGACGCACGGATCCTGGTCATCGAGAACGTGCTCGGCCCGGCGCCGTCCTCGGCGGACCAGTTCGCGAGGTCGTTCGACCTGGTGATGCTGGTGACGTCGGGCCTCGGCCGGGAACGGTCGAAGGCGCAGTTCGAATCGCTGTTCGCGCGAGCCGGGCTCAGGATCCGCCGCGACGTGACGCTACCGTCGCTGTTCCACGTCCTCGAGCTCGAGGCGGATCACTCGACGTAGATCGTCCCCGCCTTGTCCACTACCTTGCCCCGGCGGAGAGGCAGCACCTTCGTCAGCCCGATGAACGCCTGGCTCAGGCCGGGGATCTTGGCGAAGATCCCTTGTGGCCCGCGCACCATGCGTCCGGTCTTCACGTCGTATTTGGAGCCGTGCCACGGGCAGACGAGACATCCCTTCGCATCGATCGAGCCTTGCGCGAGGTCCGCGTAGAGGTGGCGGCAGCGGCGCGACACCGCGAACACGTCGTCCTTCGCGTTTCCAACCGCCCACTTGCCGGCGCCGGTCACCGCGCCGGGTTTCAGATCGGACGCGGGTCCTACCTTGGTCGCCCCCATGAAGCCTCCTCGCCGCCTTCGTGCCGAACGAGCGCGCAGCATACACTTTGGGTCGTGGCGGTGGTCGTGTTGCGGTCCCCTTTGAAGGAGATGGCGGACGGGAACGGATCCGTTCCCGTCGAAGGGGCGACCGTACTGGATTCGATCCGTTCGCTCGAGAGCACGTATCCGCGGATCGCCGGCTGGGTGGTCGACGAGACCGGCGCGTTGCGCCGGCACGTCAACATTTTCGTCGGCGGCGACCGCGTCGAGCTCGATGCGACGGTAGAGAGCGAGACGGAGATCACCGTCATACACGCGATCTCGGGAGGGGCGTATGTCTGAGCCAGCGGAAGTTCTCGTCGGAACCAGCAAGGGCTTGTTCGTGCTGCGCGGGAAACGCGGCGGCGCGATGGAGGTCGCGGCGCGCCAGTTCCCCGGAGTCACCGTCGAGTACGCGACGCGCGATCCCCGAACGGGCGTCTATTACGCGTCGGTGACGAACCCGCACTTCGGTCCGCGCGTCTGGATGACGAAGGACCTGGAGGGCGAGTGGGAGCAGACCGCCGGGCCCGTTTTCCCGCCGGACGCCGGCGAGGCGGTCGAGCGCATCTGGGTGATCGTGCCCGGCGAAGGCGAAGGCGTCGTCTGGGCCGGCGTTGCGCCGGCGGCCCTGTTCCGCAGCGACGACGGCGGGCGGACCTGGGAGCTCAACCGCGGCCTCTGGGACCACCCCAGCCGCAAGGACTGGCAACCGGGAGCAGGCGGGATGTGTCTGCACTCGATCTGCCCATGGCCGGGCGAGCCGGACAAGCTCGCGCTCGGGATCTCCGCGGCCGGCGTGTGGCTTACGGAGGACGGCGGAGCATCGTGGCGACGCGGCGTGCAGGGGATCGTCGCGCGTTACCTTCCCGAGGAGGCACCCGCAGACGCGCCGGACCTCTGCGTGCACAACATGTACCGCGCGCCGCTGCAGCCCGAGCGTCTGTGGATGCAGTTCCACGGCGGCGTGTACCGCTCCGACGATGCAGGCGAGACGTGGAACGACGTCGGGTCGGATGGCGGGCTTCCGTCCGACTTCGGGTTCCCGATGGTGATCGACCCCACGGATCCCGCGCGGGCGTTCGTCATCCCGCTCACGGCCGATGTGGACCGGGTCACGCCAGACGGCAAGCTGCGCGTGTTCGAGACGCGGGACGAGGGAGCGACCTGGAACGGGCTCACGAAGGGGCTGCCGCAGCGCAACACGTATCTCACCATTTTGAGACAGGCGTTCTGCCACGACGGACGCGATCCGCTGGGCCTGTACTTCGGCGACAAGTCGGGGACCGTGTACGGGTCGGCCGACGCCGGCGCGACGTGGACGGCGGTCGCCGAGCACCTGCCGACGATCGTCAGCGTCCGCGCGTCCTAGCCCGCCGTGGCCTGGAAGTATCGGCTGGGCCCGGCGCGCCGCGCGTTCAACGTCGTCGCGCGGACGGCGATCAACGTCGGTGTCGCGCCGCCCTCGAGCTACATCCTGTCGACACGGGGACGGAAGAGCGGCGTGATCCACTCCACGCCGGTGAGCATCGTGAAGCGCGACGGATCGCGGTGGCTCGTGGCGCCCTACGGCAAGGTGGGATGGGTCTACAACGCCCGCGCCGCCGGCCGGGTCACGCTCAGTCGACGCGGCCGGTCGGAGGAGGTCGCCGTAACCGAGGTCTCCGCGGGCGAGGCTGCACCGGTCCTGCGCGCCTATCTCCGGAAGTACCCGGTGGTGGCGCCGTTCTTCGACGTGGGTTGGAGCGCGCCCGTTGAAGAGTTCGTCGCCGAGGCCGCCGATCATCCGGTCTTCCGGGTCGAGCAGTAGGCGCACACGTTCGGGGCCTCCTCGGGAGAGCGTCTGACACGTCAGACACGTCAGACGCGTCTGACACCCCCGGGAGCGAGCCGTATCCTTTGGCCTCGTGAATCGCATCGGCGACTACGCGCTCATCGGTGACTGCCACTCGGCCGCGCTGGTCGGCCGCGACGGATCGATCGACTGGGCGTGCTTCCCGCGGTTCGACTCCCCCGCGGCGTTCTCGAAGATCCTCGACTCAGCCCAAGGCGGCTCCTTCGCGATCACGCCGGCCGGCGTGCGCGAGGTTCGCCGCACCTACGTCGACGGCACGAACGTTCTCGTGACGACGTTCACCTGCGAAGACGGCGTGTTCGAGCTAACCGACTGCATGCCGGTCGAGCGCGCCGAGGACGAGCATCCGGTCGGGATGATCCCCCACCACGCGATCATGCGCCGCGCGCGCTGCGTCGAGGGCTCGGTCGACGTCGCCGTCCGGATCGACCCGCGGTTCGAGTACGCCTCGTGCTGCCCGCGCTTCCGCCAGGCCGGCGATCACGCGGTCGAGATCGTCGGCGGCGCCGACGCGCTCTACGTCCAGTCGACGCACCCGATCATGACAAACAAGGATGCGATCGAAGCGACGTGGCCGCTCCGCGCAGGCGAAGAAGCCTGGATCGACGCGGTCTGGCGCGTCTCGTACCAGCCGAAGCGCCAGCACGGCAACGCGCTCCGCTACCGCGTCGAGGGCGCCCGACGGCTCGCGGCAACCGAAGACTTCTGGCGAAGCTGGCTCGCCGGCTGTACCTACGAGGGGATCCACGAGGCAGCCGTGCACCGCAGCGCGCTCGCGCTCAAAGCGCTGACCTACGCGCCGAGCGGCGCGATCGTTGCCGCGCCGACAACCTCGCTGCCCGAGGCGATCGGCGGTGGACGGAACTGGGACTACCGCTACACCTGGATCCGCGACGCCACGCTGACGCTGACGTCCCTATTCGTGCTCGGGTTCACGCGCGAGGCCGATCAGTTCAAGGCCTGGCTCGAGCGCACCGGCGCCGGCCGCCCGGAAGATTTGCAGATCATGTACGGCGTCGGCGGCGAGCGATCGCTCCCAGAACGCGAGCTCGAGCATCTCACGGGTCATCGAGAGTCGGCGCCGGTCCGGGTCGGCAACGGCGCCGTGAAGCAGCTGCAGCTCGACGCGTACGGGCAGATCCTCGAGGCGGCGTACCTGTACGGCAAAGCCGGCGGGGAGCTGACCGAGAGCAACTGGACGTTCCTTGCCGGGCTCGCCGACATCGCGTGCGAGCGATGGCAGCACCCCGATCAAGGCATCTGGGAGATCCGCGACCCGCCGCGACACTTCGTCCACTCGAAGCTGAACTGCTGGATCGCCCTGGATCGTGCGGTGCGGATAGCGCGCGCGTTCAACCTGCCGGGCGCCGTTGACGACTGGGAGGAGCAGCGCGACGCGATCAAGGACTACCTGCTCGAGCAAGCGGCACCCGACGGATGGTTCCATCAAGCGGTCGGCAACCCCGTCCCCGACGCGTCGACGCTGCTCGTCCCGTCGAGCGGGCTGATCGCGTCGAGCGATCCGCTCTCGATCGGCACGATCGACGCGGTGATGCGGTCGCTCTCACGCAACGGGTTCGTGTACCGCTACCTCTCACCCGACGGCCTCACCGGCGAAGAGGGCGCGTTCCTGCTGTGCAGCTTCTGGCTGGTCGACTGCCTGACCCACGCCGGCCGGATCGAGGAAGCGGAGGAGCTCCTCGACAAGCTGCTCGG
>JBKKCR010000067.1:0-2657 GCA_046712825.1 Actinomycetota bacterium
TCTCCTATCTCGACGGACGGCAGAAGTCCGCGCTCGCCGCGGTCGGCGCCGAGAAGATCTACGGCTATCACTACAGCTTCAACGGGTTCGCTGCGAAGCTCACGCGCAAGCAGGTCGACAAGCTTTCCAAGATGAGCGGCGTCGCCGCGATCCGCGCCGACGAGCGCAAGTTCCCGACCACGGACAACTCTCCCGAGTTCCTCGGTCTTTCCGGGAACGGCAACATCTGGGACGACCTCGGCGGGCAGGGCGCAGCCGGTGAGGACATCATCGTCGGCGTCATCGACACGGGGATCTGGCCCGAGCACCCGAGCTTCGACGACGAGGGCTACGACGCTCCGCCGGCCGGATGGAACGGCGTCTGCCAAACCGGCGAGAAGTGGACCGCCCGCGACTGCAACAACAAGCTGATCGGCGCTCGCTACTTCTTCGAAGGGTTCGACGGCGGCGAGGACATCATCCCGGAGGAGTACCGGTCCGCACGCGACGCGGACGGACACGGCACTCACACGGCGTCCACGGCCGCCGGGAACGCCGGCGTCGAGCCGGAGCTGTTCGGCAGCGACCTGGGAACCGGGACGCTCTCCGGCGTCGCCCCGCGTGCTCGCGTTGCCATGTACAAGGTGTGCTGGAACGACGAGGGCTGCTCCAACGTGGACCTCGTGGCGGCGATCGACCAGGCCGTCGCCGACGGCGTCGACGTGATCAACTACTCCATCGGCTCCGACACGCCGGACCTTCTCTCCCCCGACGCCATCTCGTTCCTGTTCGCCGCCGACGCCGGCGTCTTCTCCTCGGTTTCGAACGGGAACGCCGGGCCCGGGGCCGGCACGGGCGGGTCTCCTGCCTCGGTTCCGTGGGTCACCGCGGTCGGCGCGAGCTCGCAGGACCGGACGTTCGCGAACACGGTCACCCTCGGCAGCGGAGCGACGTACTCCGGGGCAAGCGTGACCAATGCGCTCGCCGCCACCAAGCTCGTGGACGCGGTCGATGCAGGCTCGGAGCGTTGCATCGTCGGTGAGCTCGATCCGGAGGTGGTCGCCGGCAACGTCGTGCTCTGCAAACGCGGCGTGAACGCGCGTGTGGAGAAGAGTGAAGCGGTACACGAGGCCGGCGGCGTCGGCATGATCCTCTACAACGCGGTGTCCCCGCAGGAGATCGTGACCGACAACCACTTCGTGCCGAGCTCGCACGTCGTGTTCGAAGACGGTCTCGAGATCAAGGCCTACATCGAGTCGGCCGGCGAGGCGGCGACCGCCGCTTTGAGCGCCGGCACGTTCACGCCGCAGGACGCCCCCGACATGGCCGCGTTCTCGTCCCGGGGCCCGAATGGAGCGGCACCGGACCTGATCAAGCCCGACGTAACGGCGCCGGGCGTCGTCATCCTGGCCGGCAACTCCCCCACGCCACTCCTCGGCGCACCGGGACAGCTGTTCCAGGCGATCAGCGGAACGTCGATGTCGAGCCCGCACACGGCCGGGGCCGGCGCGTTGCTCCGCCAGGCGCACCCGACGTGGACGCCGGCACAGATCAAGTCGGCGCTCATGACGACCGCCTATCAGGAGGTCAACAAGGAGGACGGCGAGACGCCCGCCGATCCGTTCGACATGGGAGCCGGTCACATCGACCCCACCCCGGCCAACGATCCCGGGCTCACCTACAACTCCGGCTTCGTCGACTACTTGCGGTTCTTGTGCGGCGCCGGCGCGTTGAACCCGAACGGCGCGACCTGCACACGCGCAGGAAGCGTCGACCCGAGCGACCTCAACCTCGCCTCGATCGGCGTCGACGGGCTCGCCGGCATCCAGACGGTCACCCGCAAGGTGACCAACGTCGGTCCCTCCGGTACCTACACGGTGTCGGTCGAGGCTCCTCCAGGGATCAACGTCGAAGTCAGTCCCTCGACCTTGACCTTGGGCGCGCGGAAGCCGGCGACCTACACGGTCAAGTTCACCAACGTGAGCGCTCCGTTCGACGCCTGGACCTTCGGGTCGCTGACCTGGAGCAACGGCACGCACGACGTTCGCAGCCCGATCGCGATCAGGCCCGTGCCGTTGTCGGCGCCCGACGAGCTCTCGCTCGCCGGAACCTCGGGGTCGCTCGACTACGACATCACGTTCGGCTACACGGGACCGTTCTCGGCCGACCCGCACGGCTTGATCCCAGCAGCGACCGAGGCCGGGCACGTGGTGGACGACCCGGCGAACGACATCGTGACGGCGCTCGACACCGGGGTGGGCGTTACGTTCCACGACGTGTCGGTTCCGGCCGGGACCCGGCATCTGCGGCTGAGAACGATCGACGGTGAGACCGACGGGGCGGACGATCTCGACCTCTACCTGTTGGACGCCGAAGGCAACGAGGTCGCGTTCAGCGCCGGCGGAACCGCAGAGGAGACCATCGACGTGGCATTCCCGCCGGCCGGCGACTACACCTTGCTTGTGCACGGCTGGCAGACCGATGGGCCCGACTCGAACTACACCCTGTTCAAGTGGGTCCTCGGCGATGCGGCGGCCGGAAACATGACGGTCACCGGGCCCACCGCGGCCGTTGTCGGCGAGACGGCAACCCTCACGCTGACGTGGTCGGGCCTCACGGCCGGGGTGCGCTACTTCGGTAGCATCAGCTACTCGAACGGCGTCGAGGAGGTCGGAACC
>JBKKCR010000068.1:0-18370 GCA_046712825.1 Actinomycetota bacterium
GAGGTGATGGCGCAAACGAACTGCCGGTCGATCTCGCTGACGAGTCCCTCGGCCATGGCGTGAAGGTCGGCCAGGAACGGGAGCTGGGCGACCAGCCCTTCGAGCTCGCGCGCGTGCGCCGCCGCCAGCTTGAGCCGCTGCATCAGCGGCGCGTCGGCGGGCTCTTGAGTGGCGGCAGCGGGGCGGGCCCCACGCTTGCGCATCCGCCACCGCCCCGGCTCTGCTGGTTCCTTCGCGATCGGTTCGTGGAAAACGGGTCGTACGGCTTCCTGTTTCTGCGGCTCGGCCCATGCCTCTGGTACGTCTGCCGCCGGCTCGGGCTCTGGAGCCGCTTCCGGTTCCCACGCAACCTCTGGCTCGGGAGTCGCTTCGGCCGCCCACACGGCCGCAGGCTCGGGCTCGGGGACCGATACGTCTTCGACGGGCTCGATCGGCTCTTCGGCCGCGGGTTCCTCCGAGGGCACGGCCACGAGACCGCGGCGGCTGGGGGGCTCGGTCGGAGAAAGCTCGATCTCCGGCTCGGGCTCACGCGCCGTCGCTGCCGCATCCCGGCCTTGTCCGTTTCCGGGAGGCGCCGGGAGCATCGGCTCGGCAGGAGTGACGGGCCGGGCTGGCCGCGTGGCGGCTTCCCGGACCGCGTTACCGAGGTCCTCGAGCGAGAACGGACGTACCAGCACCTCGGCGCGGAGGTCGTCCACGGGCTTGTCGCCTATGACGACGCACGGGATCAGGATCCCGAGCGTGTAGAGCCGACCGGCCGCCTCGATCCCGGCATCGGTTTCCCCGAGATCGATCAGCGCCACCGCCGAGTCGGCCCCTTCGTCGGTCGCGCGCTCGACCTCGCGCACCGTCACGACCTCCCAGTCGCGCATCATGGATCCCAAGGCGACGACAAGGGAGGCGTTCGTTGTGACGGCCAGGACGCGCATCGGCGTCCCTACTTGAGGATGTTCTGATAGATGGTGATCATCGCCGGGCCGAGGAGCACGATGAACAGCGACGGGAAGATGCACAGGATCAGCGGGAAGACGATCTTCACCGGAACCTTTTGCGCCTGCTCCTCGGCGCGCTGACGGCGCTTGATGCGCATCTCGCGCGCCTGTACGGAAAGAACCTTGGCGATCGAGATACCGAAGATGTCCGCCTGCACCATGGCGAGCACGAACGACTTCAGTTCCGGGATCGAGGTACGGTCGGCCAGATCGCGCAACGCATCGGCGCGCGTCTTACCGATCTGCATCTCCTGCAGGACTCGGTGGAACTCCTCGCCGAGCGGGCCGCCTGCCTGGCGCGCGACCCGCGCGACCGCGGCGTCGAACCCGAGGCCGGCCTCGACGGTGATCGAGAGCAGGTCCAGGGCGTCCGGGAGCGCGCGCTGCATCGCCTTCTGCCGGGCGCCGGACTTCGAACGAAGGATCCACTCGGGCAGGTAGTAACCCACGACGCCCAAGAGGCCCATCAGTACGAGACCGCGGAACGGGCTCAGCCCACCAAGCCGGCTCGCGACGAGCGAGAGGCCGGCGAGGATGGCCGTCCCCAACAGCTTCATCGCGAGGACGCGCTCGGCGTCCCAGCCGACCGGGCTCCCCGCGTAGACAAGCTCCTTCCGAAGCCGTTCGGTCACCGACGCCGGCGTGAACCGTCGACCGATCGAGCCGACGCCTTTGAGCGTCGGGACCAAGACGCGCTGGTAGAAGGGGATCGCAAGCTCGCGCTTGCGCACGTCGGTCGGAGTGAGCTCGATCGCTCTCACCGAGCGGAGCGCCTTGAAGACCTGCCGTCGTTCGAGGACGAAGTCCTGCAACGCGACGAACGCGAGGAGCATCGCTCCGAAAGCGAGAAGCACGCCAACAGTAACCATTATTTCGCCCCTAGACGTCGATCTTGATGATCTTGCGCATCCACAATGAACCCAAGACCATGAGCACGATTCCGCCAGCGATCATGAGCTTCCCGACCGCCTCCTCGAAGAGCTTGTTGATGTACCCGGGGTTCACGACCGAGATGTAGCCGGCGAGTACGAACGGCAAAGCCACCAGGATGTACGCCGAAAGTTTGCCTTCCGCCGAAAGCACCTTGATCTGGCGGCGCACCATCTCGCGCTCCCGCAAGGTGGCGGCCACGGTCGACAACAGGGTCGCGAGGTTACCGCCGACCTGGCGCTGGATGTTGATCGCGAGCACGACCCAGCGGAAGTCCTCTCCGCCGACCCTGTCGGCCATGCCATTGAGCGCATCGTCGACCGGCATGCCGAGCCGCGCCTCCGCGATCACGCGAGAGAACTCGTTGGAGGCCGGAGGCGACGCCTCCTTCGCCACGGTGTCGATCGCTTGCATGAAGCCGTAGCCTGCCTGGAGCGATCCCGACAGCAGCTGGAGCGTGTCCGGGAGCTGCGCGAGGAACTGCGCTTCGCGCTTGGCTACGCGCGACGCGAGGATGACTCGAGGGATGAGTGCTCCACCGATCATCAGAACGATCCCCAGCCACCAGCGAGCCAACAAGCCGAACCCGATCAATGCTCCGGCGACCGCTCCGGCGATCTGCAAGACCACGAACTCAGTGGCCCGCAACGGCCACGCGGCGCGGTCGAGGAGCATCTGGAACCGCTGCTCGAACGCCTCGGAGCGAGGGACCTTGTCGACCAGCTCGACGGCGCGACGACCGACCGCGGTTCCGCCGAAGAAGCCTTCCGCGCGCTGCTTCTCCTGCTTACGATCGGCGCGCGAGTACAGACGCAGGCCCCGTTGGAGGACGCCCGCGGCCTTTCCACGGCTCGGCGCGTAGAGGAGGATCCCGAGGAACAACAGCGCCGCGGCGAACACCGCACCGATGCCGACGTAATAGCCGGTCTTCGATGCGAACGCTCCGATGAGCGCGCGAGACTTGTAGGGCTTCGGACCACCGGCTTGCGGACCGTTCACGGCCTCGGCCGTGCGTGTGTTCAGCACTGTGCTGGTGTCCGCGGCGCGAACCGAGCCGACCTGAACCGCTACCGCGATGTCGAGGTCGCGCGGCTCCTGGCGGTCCGAGACATAACTCACGACGTACTGGCTCGCGATGTCGGCAGCGACTTGCTGGAAAGCGGCAGCGAGTTGAGCCGGCTGGCTGACGGGGATGTACCTGCCGCCTTCAACGGCGGTTGCGAGTCGCTGGAGCCGGTCCTGGTTCAGCACCGTGGTCTGGAGTCCCACAGCCGTGATCGGAGCCTCCACCGAGCGAGCGCCTTCGATGGCTTCACCGAGCGAATGCCCGCTGTTGTTGTCCTCGCCGTCCGAGAGAGCCACGATGTTGTGCTGTGCTCCAGGCACCCCGCGAAGGATGTCCGAGGCTTGGAGCAACGCGTCGAAGAAAGCCGTGCGTCCGCCGGCCTGGAGAGCGTTGATCGCCGCCAGCAAGCGTGCCTTGTCCGTCGTGAAGGGGACCCGCACTGTGGGGGTCGAGCTGAACGAGATCAGCGCGATCCGCACGTTCGCGGGAACCCCCGAAACGAACGCCCGTGCCGCACCCTTCGCCTCGTTGATGGCCTGCCCGGCCGTGACGCTCATGTCCATCACGAGCGCGACGGTCACCGGTTGGACGTTGGTCTGCGCGAGCGTCTGCACGGTGACGGCAGGGACCGCTTGACCGGCCTCGGTCACCGCGAAGTTCGCGGGAGTGAGCGTGCCCGTGAGAGCGCTACCGGTGACGGCGACGATCAGGTTCGTGGTCCCGTCGGCCTTCAGGTCGGCTCCGCGGATCGACACCGCCAAGGGCGCCGCCTGCGCGAAAGCGCTCGTGCCGATGGCAAGGGTCAGCAGGAGCGCCGACGCCCCGAGGAGACCGCGACGTACGTGCGTCATACCGCCGCCGCTGCTCGCCCGGTTCTCGCGAAGGGCTCGGGCTCGAAGATCTCACGGTCCAGTTGGAGGCCGAGGTCCTCGAGTCGCTCGATGAACTTGGGGCGGAGGCCCATCGACTTGATGTGACCGCGGAAGCGGCCGGCCTCGTCGACGCCCATCCCGAAGTCGAACAAGAACAGGTCCTGAAGGGTGATGACGTCACCCTCCATGCCGACGACCTCCGTGACATGCGTGAGGCGGCGGGTCCCGTCCTTGAGGCGTGACTGGTGGACGATCAGTTGCACGGCGTTCGCGACCTGCTCGCGGATCGCTCGAACCGGCAGGTCCATGCCGGCCATGAGGCACATTGTCTCGATACGGGCCAGGACGTCGCGCGGCGAGTTGGAGTGGACCGTGGAGATCGAGCCGTCGTGGCCGGTGTTCATGGCCTGGAGCATGTCCAGCGCCTCGCCGCCGCGGACCTCACCGACGACGATGCGGTCGGGACGCATACGCAAGGAGTTACGGACGAGGTCGCGGATCGAGACCTGGCCCTTGCCCTCGATGTTCGGGGGGCGGGCCTCCATGCGAACAACGTGCGGCTGGAGGAGACGAAGCTCTGCGGAGTCCTCGATCGTGATGATGCGCTCGCCGTCTGGGATGAACGAGGACAAGACGTTCAGCGTGGTCGTCTTCCCGGCGCCGGTTCCACCGGACACCAGGATGTTGATCCGTCCGCGAACGCACGCCTCCATGAAGCGCGCCACCTTGGACGACAGCGTGCCGAACGAGATCAGGTCCTCGGCCTGGTACGGATCGCGCGCGAACTTACGAACCGTCAGGCACGGGCCGTCGATGGAGATCGGCGGGATCGCCGCGTTCACACGTGAGCCGTCTGGGAGGCGAGCGTCCACGTACGGCGACGACTCGTCGATGCGCCGGCCGACCTGTCCGACGATCTTGTCGATCGTGCGGCGCAAGTGCGAATCGTCGAGGAATCGTGCGTCGACCCGGAAGATCTTGCCGTCGCGCTCGACGTAGACCACGTCGTGACGGTTCACCATGATCTCGGTGACGGTCTCGTCGCGCAGGAACGGCTCGATCGGGCCGTAGCCCAGGATGTCGTCGGTCGTCTCCGCGATCAGACGCGCCCGGTCGGCGGCCGAAAGCGGAGTCTCCTCCTCCTCGAGCACCTCCTGCAGCTTCTGGCGAACGCGGAACTCGAGCTGCTCCGACGTCATGTTGAGGTCGTACAGCTTCGGCCCCAGCGCCTGAAGGAGGCTCTGGTGGATCTTGCGCTTCAGTGTCTCCAGCGGATCGAGGATGCGCGGTGCTACTTCTCCGAACGGTGAATCGGAGTCGACGGGCGCCGGCGCGTCCTGACCGGTCCTCGCCTTGGACAGGCGCTCATAAAGGCTCATGACTTCCTCCCACGCTTGAAGAGGCCGCCGCCCCCAGCGTTCTGCTTGGCAAGCATTGCCGGCGAAGACTCTGCCCCGATGATCTCGACGAGCTTCTGGATCGACGCAACGACCGGCGACTTCGGATCCTCGAGGATGAGCGGGGTGCCCCGGTTGATCGACAGCGGCACCTCGCGACTCGAGGGGATCGAAACGTCGATCCTGGTCCCGAGCGTCTTCTCAACCTCCTGCACCCGAAGTCCTACCTTGCTATCGGCGCGGTTCAGGATCAGCCTGATCCGGTCGCGCCCGAAGCCGAGGAGCTCGAGCGTCTGCAAGGAGAGCTTGAGGTTCTTGATGCTCGGGACGTCCATGCTCGTTATGAGCACGCTCTCATCGCTCTCGTCGAGCGCCGCCAGCACGTGATCGGTGAAGGACGGCGGCGTGTCGATGATCACGTACTTGTAGAGCGTCTTCATCAGACGGATGATCTTCGCCACCGACTCCGCAGAGATCGTCTCCGACAATCCGGGCTCCAGCGGCGCGGCGAGCAAGAACACCTGGCCGCGGTGCGGAGTCAGGTATCCCTTCATTGCATCGGCGTCGAGCCGGTCGAGGTTCTGGGCGGCGTCGTAGATCGTCCGGGCGGGGAAGAGCTGGAGCATGATCGCGAGATCCCCGAACTGCAGGTCGAGGTCTACCATCGCCACGGGCTCTCCGGTCTTCTGCGCGAGCGCCACCGCGAGGTTGGACGAGACGAAGCTTTTGCCGCAGCCGCCCTTCGAGGAAAAAACGGTGATCACCTTGTGGTCGGTGGGATCCGCGGCCTTGTCGGGCACTGAGATCCCGACACGCCCACGCAGTTGCAGGGCCAGTGCTTCCGCCCGCGAGAGCGAATCGAGGAGCTGCGCCCCGGTGAACGCGGCGGGTAGCACGTCGCGCACGCCGGCCCGGATCGCCTGTTGCAGGACGTCCGGGGTCAGCGCGTTGGCGACGAGGATGACGCTCACGTCCGACATCGACGTCTGAACCCGGCGCGAAACCTCGAACGCTTCTTCCATCCCGAGATTCGGACCGAGGATCACGACCGAGACCTCTCCAGACTTGTCGTGCATGACCTTGTCGAGCATCAGGACGGAGTCGACGACGTGGACGTCGTCTTTCCGCCCGACGCTGTCTGCAACGCGGGTCTGGAAACGCCGGTCCGGATCGGCCAGAACGATCATCGGGGCTTCACTCTACCGGCGACTAGTTGAAGAGGTTCGTGATGGTCCGGCCGGGGGTGTTCACGTTCGGCGCCTTCTCCGGCAGCAGGGTGAAGTAAAGCTGGCCGTTGTTGATGGCGAACACGAGCTGCTCCGCTTGCCCTGGTGTCAGAGCAACCGTGAGGAGGCAGCAACCCTGATCGGCCGGAGCGGCCGACGCATCGCCTGCGGTACCCGGAGCAAGCCCGGCACCGACGATCCTGGTGCCGACGGCGAGAACATCGATGTTCTGGAGCAGATAGCGCGCGATCGGACCGCTCGTCGCCGCGGTGTTCCCCGGGCGAGCGATGTGGATGATCAGCGAGATCCTGTCGCCCGGCTGGATGAAGCCGGCGACACCTGGGGGAGAGGCAACCTGAACCGAGATGGCATGACGGCCTTCAGGGATCGGTAGGACACCCTTGGTCGCGGCGCCCGGAACGACGAAACGCTGGCCGACGATGATCTCGTCCTTGAAGATCTGGACCGCAGCGATGCGACCACTGATCTCCTGGAGCGAGTTGATCGAGCCTTCCGGCTTCACCTTCGCGGGGACGGTCACACGCTCGATGAGGCCCTGCTGGCTCGCGGTATCGCCGCTGACGCCGGCGGGGATGTCCTGCTTCGCGACGAAGACCTCGACGATCTCCGTTCCTTCGAACGCCTTGTCTTCAAGACCTCTGACGTACGAGATCAATGCGATCGTCGCGAGGGCAGCCAGAGCGACCGCCAGGACGAGGGCGATGGTACGCCGGCTCATCGATACCGATGCCACTGTCTACCTCCCCAGAGAAGACGTTCTTTTACGAGCCCTATTCTTCAGGCTTATCGGCGCGAAAGCACCGCGACATAAGTCGCCTTTAGACAACCACTTTGCGCGTTCGGACTTTCCTCGCCAATACCCTATGTCGCCCTAGATCTCGCTACTAATCGCACCGAGCCGCAATCGTAGCCGCTGACGTGTCCCCATCGTGGTCGACTCCGCAGATCTTCACGCCCTTCGGGGTACCCAGGCCGCCGGTCTCGCTGACGTCGCCGGCCGACGATGCGATCGCGTCGACGAACTCAAAGTCGAAGTAGCGGTCGGCCTCCTGGCCAACGATCCGATAGCCGCGGAGGACGAGCGGCAGGAAGCCCCACATCGTGAAGTCCGCATTTGATCCGACCCCGGTAACGTTGCTGAAGATCGGGATGAAGAAGACAGCCTGGTTCGCGATGAGCTCGTTCAGCTCTTGGGACGGAGATCCACCGCTCGAGCCTGTGTCGCCCTCGCACGGGTCTCCGGTCACGCCGTCGGCGTTGCAGTCGTTCGCCGCGGAGGAGCCGTCGTAGCCGTTCTCGACCCAGTCGGATTGATCCGCCGTGCTGTTCGATCCGCCGTTGAAGTCGATCCAGCCCCAGTTGCCCGGCGTCGTGGAGCCGCAGTTGCCAGCCTCGTTGACGTCGCCCTTCGTGAAGAACATGCGGTGCACGACGCCGTACGAAGAGTACGAGGTTCCGCCGGTACCGTTCGGCAAGCTACCCTGCGGGAAGTCGACACGGGCCAGCGCATCCGTTCCGGAGAACAGGATCGAATCTCCGGTCTGCGTCGGAACGTGCACGACCGGAGGCGCTCCCGCGTCGAGGTCGCCCTTCTGGTTGTTGTAGGTCGTTTCGTCGAGCTGGCCGTAGTTCGGATCCGGCACGGTGCTCGAGTCGCCGTCGTTCGCACGGAGCCAGTTCTGATACCAGATCCACTGCATAACGTGAGCGTTCTGCAGACAGAACGACATCGGACGAAGCCCGGCGGGGTTGACGTAGCCGTACTCGGCGGCCGTCAGCGAATAGGGTTCGGTGTCCCCGGCGAACCCGAAGAGGCCGCCGAACCGCGTGTCCGCGTATTTCCGAGCCTCGACCACGACGTAACCCGTCCCCGGGTGAGCAGTATCGGGGACAACGTCGCAATCCCACGAGTTCGGGACGATCGTGTTGGCGTTCTTGTACAGCCAGTTCACGTAGTAGTCGGATGACAGCGGATCCGGGTTGCACGCGGTCTCGCCAAGCGCCGCCAAGGTCGCCTGACGCAGCACAGTCGAGTCCGTGGCGGTGATGATCTGACGACGTGAGGCCCACATACTGCCGAAGTCGAGGCTGAGCAAGGCGGCTCCGAGGATGCCAACCAGCGAAACGACCACGATCACGGTCGAAACGCCACGTTCGTCGCTCGATTTCATCCGAAGGTTCTTGAACATGTTCAACGCACCACCCTCTCCAGTTCCCCAGCCACTATTCGCACGCGAACTCTCCGGCGCCCGAAACCGTCATCTGTGGGCTGGCCCACAACGGGATATCGATGCGTAGCCGGTATCGAACCTCGACATAAACCGATCGTCCCTGCGCGGGAACCGAGTTGCATGGGGCAGAGTTCGAATTGACCGGACACGAACTCGCGCCGCACGTTTGAGTTTCGCTGCCGTCACTGGTGTCACCGTCGTCGTTGTTGTCCTGCTTGGTCTGGATCAGGATGCATCCGGTTTCGGGCGTGGTAAGGGGCGCGCCGCAAAGATCCTGGATGTTCGCGGAGTTGATGATGCTGAGCGACTCCTTGGTCCGCGCCCGGATCTGATCCAGGCTGGATTGGGTCAGCGAGGCGATACGCGCGCCTTCGCGGCCGGCCGACTGCAAACCTTGGTAGCGGTTGAGCAGGATCCCGAACGTGATCGTTCCGAACAAGATCATCAGCAGCAGCGAAGCGATGATGGCGAACTCGACCGCCGAAGCGCCGCGCTCTTCCCTGAGCTTCCTCAAACCATCCCCCTGCATGTGACGAAAAGGACCGGTCTCCTCGACACCGGAGCGGCCCAGCGATTCGGTCCTTGCATTATTGAACACCACGCTCCGTGTTGCCGCTAGAGCATTCGTCCCATCTTCGGTCGGCACTTTCACCGACTCCCCTGAATGTTTCGTTCCAAGTGTGTCATTCGGCCCCTGCCGCCTGGGTCGGAAGTCCGGGGGAAGTACCGTAACGCCCTTTTTCCCGCCTTTAGGGACGGGTGGCGTCGAATCGTCGGGAAGGGGGACGAGCGGCGAGCCGGCGGAGATTAGCCAGACTCTACGCGAAAGAGCAGGCCGCCGTGTGCGTACCGCACGGGCGTTTCGCTAGCCACCGCTAGTGGTTGGCTGCTCGTCTCAGCTTTTGAGCGTCTGGCGGGTTGAGATCCCTATTGCGCGCACCGCTGGGCTTCGGTGAGGCCCGAGTTGTCGTGATCCACCGCGCAGATCTGAACGGCTTTGACGTCGGTCTGGTTCGGCGATGTGGCGCAGCACGGCCCTGAGGCGATGTACGGGACGAACTCGAGATCGAAGTAGCGCTGGTCCTGGGCCCCGGTCAGCTTGAAACCCCAGAGGCGGATACCCACGTACCGCACGACGTTGAAAGTGCAGTTGTTGCCGCCTCCGCCTCCACCGGTCGCGCACGTCGCCTGGTCGAAGATCACGATGGGGAATTCCTTGATAGTCGGGGGGCTTCCCGGGATGCTTTGCACGCAGGACAGCACGGATCCGAGGCTGTCGTTGCTACAACTCTGGTTCGAGTTCGCCGCGCCGCTTCCCGGATTGCCGGGACAGTCGTCGCCGACGCCTCCCGGTTGGTCGCCGGTACCCGTGCCGTCGTTGTCGCAGTCGGACGGCGCATTGACGAGGCCGTCGTAGCCGTCGAGCATCCAGTCCTTGAACTCCTCGTCCGAGTTACCGCCATCGTTCCCGTCGAAGTCCTGGAACCCCCAGTTTCCAGGCGCGTCGCCGCAGGAGTCGTTCGAGTCCTTCGAGTAGGTGATGCGGTGCACGGCTCCGGCGCCCTGGTAGGTCGGGTGGTCCGGCCCTGACGACGGCATGGGTGTCCCGCTGTTCAGATACGCGAGCCATTCCTGAACGTGCGTGTTCTGGACGCAGATCCCGATCGGACGGAGACCCTGGACGGCATCGGGGTAATAGACGCGGGCGGCGGAGTACGAGTAGGGCTGGGTGCTGCCCAAGCCGAAGAGGCCGCCGAACCGCGTGTCGGCTTCCTTCCGCGCTTCTACGGCGACGTACCCGATGATCCCGCCGGCGTTCACGCTCGTGAACGTGCAGTTCTGCGACCCGACGACGAATCCGCTTGTGTTGACCATGAGCGTGTTCGTCCAATCCTGGTAAGCCCCGTTGAACCCGGCGCCCCCGATGCGGTTGCAATCGGTGGCTCCCGTCTTGCCCGCGAATATCGCTTGGTCGAGCGCGGTCGAGTCGGTGCCTGCGACGATCCTCCGCCTGGTGCTCCACATACTTCCGAAGTCGAGGCTGAGCAACGCCGAGGAGAAAACCCCCAGCAAGGAAACCACGACGATCACGCTCGAGATCCCGCGCTCGTCTCGCTTCGATAGGTTCCGACGCACCGTGGTCAGCTCCTTCCTAGGACTCGCATTTGAATTCCGCACCGCCGCTCAACGTCATCTGGGGAGAGGCCCATACGGGGATGTCGACCCGGAGGCGGTAGTAGACGTCGACGACCACCGACTTGTCGGTTCCCGCGTAGGCACCGCCGCATGGGGTTTGTGAGGGGCTCGATGGGGTGATCTCCGTCGGAACGGCTGCCGGCGCCGACTTGGTGGACACCTTGACGCACCCGCTCTCGGTCGAAAGGGTGTTCAGGTTCGCCGGGCACGTTGCGGCGATGCTCGAGCCGGCGATGACGCTGACGGAATCGCGCACGCGGCCGAGGATCTGAGTTCGGGTCGTCGCCGAGAGTGCGCCGACGCGTGCGCCTTCGCGCGCGGCCGACTGCAGTCCCTGGTACCGGTTGAAGAGGATCCCGAACGTGATCGTTCCGAAAAGGATCAGGAGCAGAAGAGAACCGATGATCGCGAACTCGACCGCCGAAGCGCCATGCTCTTCCTTGATTCGCCTCACGCCGCCTCCATCAGACGTGGAGACGGACCTCGAACTCCCCCAGCAGCTGCGGCCCGCTAACTCCCCGAGCGTTCCCCTGCTGCGGCCCCGAAGGGCCTGCGTTCCAGATTTTCGGCAGATGGGGCGGAAAACATGAGGGCGAAGCGGCTGTAGAAAAGCCTCGAGGCGGACCCATTGGGTCCGCCTCGAAAGATGTGACTTGCGACCGTTAGCAGCCTGGGACGCTGGACTTCGTGGAGATCGCTTCGGCACTACAGCTGAACGTGCTGCTGGTGCGCTGGCCGAGGAACACGACCGCCAGGATGATCACTGCGGCGATCAGCGCGACCATGATCCCGTACTCGACCGCGGTAGCACCGCGCTCGGACTTGAGGTTAAGACGGGCCGACACCCAAGCACTCAAGAGCCGTCCCGCGGCAAACATCTGCATCCGTGTCACCCTTTCCGTTCGGTGTTGATCCGGCAACGTACCCGAGAAGATCAGGAGAAGAGATCCGGGCGGGCTCAGCGCCCGCCCGGAAGCTCACTTGCTTCGCTTGTAACTTAGCAGCCGGCGACGCTCGACTTGACCGAAATCGCCTGACCGGAACAGCTGAACGTCTGGCTGGTGCGCTGGCCGAGGAACACGACCGCCAAGATGATCACTGCGGCGATCAGCGCGACCATGATCCCGTACTCGACCGCGGTGGCACCGCGCTCGCTCTTGAGGTTAAGACGAGTCGTAACCCAAGCGCTGGCGAAGTGCGCCATCTGAAGGATGCCCATTTTGTGCATTCACCTCCCCTTACAGCTTGGCGACGGACGAGCCGCCGCGATCCAGTGAGATTCCTTGAAACCTTGCGTCGTTGCGGTGCTCAGCAGCTTCGATGGCTTATTTCGGCCGCCACAGTGGGCTGGTTGAGTGTCTCCAATGACGCAAGTTGATGGTAGTCACGCAAAGTGGCTGGTGAATGAGGCCCACGCTCTATCTTTTCGAGACGGGCGCCCCCTGGATTTGGGACCCTGGTCCCATTCTGTGAACAGCGATAGCGGGGGTATCGAGTGTGTCGTATCGTCAGCCGAAGAAAATACCGAGGTGAGAGATATGGCAGAAGTGCAGACCGAGCAATCGAAGATCGCGCGTCGCGGCAGCGTTGCGCCACGATCGGTGTTCAGCGTTCTTTCCGGGCTGGACGAAGATCTGCGAACCGGGCAAGGCAAAGCGTTCATGCCCATCCCGACTGGGTTCCAAGCTTTGGATCACACCCTGGGCGGCGGTATCCGCGCCGGCGATCTCGTTCTCGTTGGTGGCTCGCCCGGTGTCGGCAAGACGATCGTCACGTTGCAGTGGGCGCGCAACATCGCGCTCTCCGGCGGCACCGTTCTCTACGCGTGCTACGAGCACGAGGAGTCCGCGTTGCTGGGACGTCTGCTCGCACTTGAGATGGGTGATCTGCCGGGCGACAACGACGGTTACGACACCGAGCTCGAGACGTTGCGACTCGGGATCCAAGAGATCGCCGCCGGCGGTCAGCGCAGTCTTTCCGACGTGTTGCAGACCGAGGGGATGATCTCACGCGCGTACGAGCACATCGAGTCGTACGGAACGCGGCTGTGGCTGCAGCGTGCGTCGAGCGCACACACGACGGTCCAGAAGATCGAGGAGATGGTTCGCGAGCGTCAGAATGACGACCCCGACGCTCCGTTCGTGTTGGTGGTCGACTATCTCCAGAAAGTCGCGATGCATCCCGAGCCCGAGGTCGAGGCCGAGAAGATCACGCGTGTGACCGAGGCGCTCAAAGACATGGCGTTGACGTACCGGATCCCCATCGTGTGCGTCGTGGCCGCCGACAAGGAGGGTCTCCAGTCGCGAAGGCTACGGCTGCATCACCTCCGCGGATCGTCGGCGCTCATGTACGAATGCGACGTCGCCGTGATCCTCAACGATAAGTTCAACACCGTGTCCAAGGTGCACTTGGCGTACGACCCGGTGCGGGCGGAGACGTTCCGCGACTGGGTCATCTTCACGGTCGAGAAGAACCGAGGCGGTCCGAACCTGATGGATCTGGAGTTCAAGAAAGACTTTCTCCACTTCCGGTTCGAGCCCGAAGGCGCCATGGTCGCGGAGAAGCTCGTCGACGAGCGGATCTACTCGGAATAGCTCGGGACCTGGTGGTGGGGGAACGCCGTCGGGTTTTCGCGGCGTTCGTCGTCGGATCGAGCCTCGCAGCGGCGATCGTCGTCGCGAGCTGGGTGTCGGATCCGGCGCACCGGACCGCATACGGTGACGGACTGATCTATCGGTTCGTCGCCGCCCACATCGGGGCGTCGCCCGAGGAGCTTCCGACGTTCGACCCGGATCGCGTGGTCATCGATCGGGGGCCGTCGCTTCGCTACGGGCGCATCGGGCTGCCCGCTGCCGTCTGGCTGGTCAGCGCCGGACGAGCCGGCGTTATGAAGTTCACGCAACCACTCCTGATCGTCGTCGCGGCGGGGGCGGCGAGCGCCGCCGCCGCCGTTCTCCTCCCGGGAGCCGGCATGTTCGCCGCAGCGATCCCGCTCCTGGCACCAGGGTTCGCGTTATCCGTCGCGGGTGGCTACGCGGAGGTTCTGGCCGTTGCTCTGGGGTTGTGGGGGGTCGTCTTCGCTTTACGTGACCGCTGGGGGATGAGCGCCCTTATGTTGAGCCTGGCGATACTCACCAAGGAGAACGCCGGTGCAGTTCTCGGGGGCCTCGCTCTTTGGCTCTTGCTCCGGCGACGTCCGCGCCCCATCGCAACGCTGGCGCTCGGCCTCGTCCCGGTGATCGCATGGTGGCTCTTCATCGCCGACCGGTTCGGTCACATCCCGCCGCTGGATCCGTATCTCCGTGAAACCACGACCACCATCGGCGCTCCCGTCATCTCTCTGATCCGGAGCTTCACCGACGCATATTCGGCGGAGTCCGCCATCTGGGCCGGGCTCCACGTCGCGTTGGGCGTGCTGGTCGTGGTGTTATGGAGAACGTCGCTCTTCGCACTCATCGGCGCTGTGGCGTCGCTTCAGCTGTTGGCTGCGGCGCCCTTCGGATGGCGCTTCATAGGGGACGCGTCCCGAATCTCCTCGATCTTCCAGTTGCTCGTCATCTTGGCGATCGTGACGTGGCGTCGTCCTGCGTGGGCCTCCCCTGGGGCCGTGCCTGCGATCCCGCGCGGTGAATGAAGGACGGGCCCTGGGGCCCGCGCGACGACAGATTGCGACCGCCGCCGCGGTCGGCGCCGCGCTCTCTGCGATCGTCATCCTGGTCTCGAGCGCCGGAACGATCTCTCGGATGACGTTCGGTGACGGGGTGCTCCATCGCTACGTCGCCGAGAACTTGACGGCGCCCGGCTCTCAGATAACGGGCGACCTCTCGGGTCACGGCACGGCGCTTCGCTACGGGCGCATCGGCCTGCCCGCGCTCCTTTGGCTGGCCTCGGCGGGCCGATCTGAGGCGATGAGCTACGTGCAGCCGCTACTGATGGTCGCGGCGGGTGCCGCGGTTGCCGCCGCCGCACGGGTCCTCTTGGCTCGATCCGCGGTGGCGCCCTTCGTTCCCTTCCTTTCCATCGGTCTCCTCGCGTCGATCGCAGGCGGGTTCGCCGAACCCATCGCCGTTGCGCTCGCGCTTTGGGGCGTGATCATGGTTCGCTCCGGCAGCCTTCGGTTCGCGGCGGTCCTACTCGCGGCCGCCGTGCTGACGCGTGAGCACGCTCTCGCCGTCGTGGGGGGGTTGTGCGTGTGGCTGGCTCTCGGCCGCCGTTTCCGAGAGGCAGCCGTCGTGTCGGCCGCGGTCCTGCCGGCGCTCGCATGGCACGTGATCGTCGCGAGCCGCTTCGGATTCTTCCCGCTCGCGGATCCGTTCCTCACGCAAGAGACGTACGGTGCAGGGCCTCCGCTCGTCGCGGTGTGGCGCGCAGCCACCACGCTCCCGGCGCGCTCCGTAGCGATCATCGCCTTGCACGCCGCCTTGGCGGTTTGCGCGCTGCTTTGGTGGCGACGCAGCGACCTCGGCGTGTGCGCGGCGGTTAGTGCGCTGCTGCTTACGACGGCTGGGCCCGACGTGTGGCGCTATATCGGCGATGGGGTCCGACTCGGCGTGTTCCTTCAGGTGTTCCTGGTGATGGCGTTGGTCGCTCGCGCGACGAACGGACGCGGGTCTCCGTCACTCATGGATGCGTCGTGAGGTTGACCGCGATCGCGGTCCAAAGTCCTCCCGCGCCGATCATCAGCCGATCGAGCCGGTAGCCGGCCTTTCCGATGAGCACCATCGCACCGAGCAGATACAGCTCGGTGAAGGCGCGCAGGAAACCCCAGTGATGCAGCCAGATATCGTCGCTCAGGAGCAAGGCTAGGAGAACGGCGCATCCCGTCGAGATCCGTACATACTCCGGCGCCGTTGAGGACGGAAGGTTCCGCACCGCGTCGAAAACGAACAGCGCGATGGCACCCAGCAGGATGTACTGGAACGCCGCCTGGGTGCCGGAGGTCGAGGGCCAATCCGGCGCCGCCTGCAAGACACCGAGGAGCGGGAGCGTTATGTCCACGCCGCTCCCTTGACGAAGCGGCAACGTTCCCCACCACCACCACAGGACGAGTTGCCACACGAGGTAGCCGAGCAGCGGTGTCATGAATACGTGCGCCGGGATCCGCCGGGCGTCCGGGCGGCGGAAAACTAAACACGCTAGTGCGATCCCGATCACGAAGAGAAGTGTGGTCTCTCTGGTGAGCATCGCGGCGGTGATCAGCGTGCTTGCCCAAACGAACCGCTCGCGTTCGAGAGCGAGCAACGCGGCAAGGCCGAGCGCGGCGGCCATTATCTCAGCCGTGTCGAGCCCCAGCGACACCGCGAACCCCGGATACGCGGCCAGGGTGAGCCCCCACCACGGTGATCGTCCGAGTCTCCTCGCGAGTGCTCCCCCGAGCCAGCCGATCGCAGCGAACGAAGCGAGGTTGACTGCGATCAAGCCCCATCCGACCGCCGAAGAGCGCCCCCCTCCGGACACCGCCCACACGATGACCGGGTACAGGATCCGTTGATGCCGGAACGCAGGAAGGTCGAGGACGATCCCATGTTCGTAGACGTCGCGCGTCAGCGGGTTCAACGCCAATCGGTAAAACCCCGTCCCGTCGAAGCCGACCGCTCGTCTTCGCACGAGCAGATCTTCGGGAGCGTCCTCGGTGTTGACGAACCGATCCCCAGCATGGACGAAGCCCGTCGGGTTCCATCCGTAGGACTCGAGGCGCAAGAGGACGAACACGCTCGCCGCGAGGAGCGCGACGATCATCGGGCCGACCGGAGAAGAGATGAGTCGTCGGCTTCCCGCCGACACGATCAGCGCTCCAGACGCTGTCGGAACACAGGGGCAAGGAGCTGATCGACGGGCACATGATCGTCCGTCAAAAGCACCCAGTTGCGCCGGGCCCGGAAAGATCCCAGCTCCGAGTCGGTGATCATCGAGGGGGTTCGGGGGATCTCACGCCGGCCCGCTACGACGACGAAGGCGTCGCGAGCGCCGCTCGGGGGCCAGTGATCCTCGAGCGCCATGAGGCGGACGTACGGAAATGTTCGTTCCAGCGTTCTCATGTATGAGCGGAGGAAGTCGTAGTCGACCGCGTCGACGACGTTCACCAGATAGAGCCCGTCGGGGGTCAGATGTTCGGCGACCAGACGGTTGAACTCGGCGGTCGTGAGGTGGAAGGGAACCGCCGCATCGTTGAACGCATCTCCGGCTATGACCTCGAACTTCGCCTCCTCCGGCAGCCCGGCGAGCACGCGCCGCGCGTCGTCGTGATGGATCGACATGCGAGGTCCCGGCTCGAGGGCGAGATACTCCTTCGCGACCGCGGTCACGGCGGGATCGATCTCGGCGACCACCACGGCACCGTCGGACCGGGCCTCCATGTAGCGCGGGAAGGTATAGGTGCCCCCGCCGATCGAGAAGGAGTCGAGGTCCCGACGGCTCGGAAAAGCGGCACGGACCATCTCGTCGTACAGCCGCTCATAAGAGTAGATCGGTTTCGCAGGATCATCGAGATCGACGTATCCGTGGATCAGGAAATCGAGCACCAGGATCCGCTCCCTCGGATGATCACCCGTGAGGACGCGGATGCAGAAGTAATTGCTCTCTCGTAAGCACGGTGTGGTCGAGGTGAGCGCCAGTGCCGTAACGAAGAGGATCACCAGCAGCACGCTCGTCCCGCTGCGGATCGTCCATCTGGGATTCGTGAGGATGCCGAGTACGAGCAATGCTCCCGCAACGCCGACGACGAGCGCCCGGGTGCCGAACCAGGAGATGAGGAAGAAGCCGGTCGCGAAGGTACCGACGATGCTGCCGAGCGTCGCGGCGGCCTGGATCCTGCCGACGACGCGTCCCGTCGTGCCGAGGGATCGCAGCGATAGCTTGACCAGCATGGGCGCCGCCATCCCGAGGAGTGTGGCCGGGACGAAGAACATGAGCGTCGTCAGCCAGATCACCTGGACGATCGCCGGCCAGCTGCTCGGGGCGTTGATCCGGTCGATGTCCCGGGCCAGCACGACGATGAGCACGGACGCGAGCGCGGAGAAGAGATAAACGGCCGATAGCGGTCCGCGACCTGGCCGACGGTCGGCGATTCGCCCTCCGAGCCAGTTCCCGAGACTGATCCCGGCCAGCACGACGCCGATGATCGACGTCCACGTGTACAGCGATACCCCGATCGCCGGTGCGAGGATCCGGCCGGCGACGAGCTCGAGCACGAGAAGACATCCGCTGCCCACGAACGCGTACGCGCCCGCGAACCGAAGGGTATCCGGTGGATCCGGGGGCTCTTCGAGCGCCCCGGGTGGGGCGGCGTCCACTCGCGTCACTGGACGCCCGGCCTCAGGACGGTTCCTCGAAATCCCGGCGAAGTTCGTCGACCGCGCCGTAGACGTCGGCGCTGTGGCGCAGCTCCCGGCGCCGATCTTCCGTGGCCTTCTTGCCCCCCTTGAGGGCTCGCCCGACTA
>JBKKCR010000069.1:0-13340 GCA_046712825.1 Actinomycetota bacterium
CCGCACGTGAACGCCATCGCGATCCAGGCTGCTCCGAAGTGTGAGAAGCCCATCGTCTTCCATCCGCGGCGCATGTCTTCGATCGTCATGATCCCGTAGCTCGTGTAGACTGCGCCGAGGATCAGGTTCGTCACCGCAACCGCGATCCTCATGATTCCCTCCTCACAGGTACCCCCATCTGACGCATGAATTCGCGGATCACCGAGGTCTCCCCGACGCCGGGCCGCGGCGTCCGTTCGGACTCGGGAGTCGGCGGAGGAGGCGGCGGCGCGGCGGCGCCGACAGGCACGAGCGAGACGGTGAACGCACTTCCCTCGCCGGGCGCGCTGCAGACCCGAACGGATCCGCCCATCGATTCCACCAGCGACCGGACGATGAACAGGCCGATCCCGGTCCCGCCGAACCGGCGATCGTTCGACGACTCTCCTTGCCAGAACTTGTCGAAGCAGTGGACGACCTGATCGGCATCCATGCCGATACCTCGATCCGAGACCACGATCTCGAGGCGATCTGCTGCGTCGATCGCTACCTCCACGGGTTCTCCGCCGGGCGAATACTTGATCGCGTTGTCGAGGAGGTGATCGACGACGATCGACACCGCAGAGATGTCGGCGACGACACGCGGCAGGTCGGCTCCGGTTCGGAAGCGGACCGGCCGCCCGGTGGCTTGCGAGAACGCGGCGACCCGCTCGGCGACGATCGGACCAAGATCGAAGTCGGAGAGGTCGAGGGTCATGCGACCGGCTTCGATCCTGCTGGACAGCAACAGCCGGTTCACGATCTCGTCGAGCTCGATCGCCCGACGCTCGATGGCGCGGAGCGCTTCCTTGCGAAGGTCACTCGTTGCCTCGGTGCGAAGCAACGTTTCGGCGAAACCCTGGATCACCGTGAGGGGGGTCTTCAGCTCGTGAGACGCGGTCGCGAGGAACAGCGCCTTCGCTTCGTCGGCTTCCTTGAGCCGCGTTATGTCGCGGAACGAGTGAACGACCTCGGAGATCCTTCCGTCCGCATCGAGGACCGCTTGGGCGGTGCCCAGGAGCGGCTGACGATCGCCGTTCGAGCGGCGTCGCCAGAGCTCCTCTCCGAGGGTCGAGTCGGACCCAGCGAGCTCGATCAGTGGGCACATGCCGTCACACGCGAGCTCGCCGTCCCCCTGGTGAAGGCCGAGCACCGTGGAGCACCGCCGGCCGAGCGCGCCGTCTGCCTCGCCGTCGAAGGTGCGCTCGGCTGCCGGGTTCCATTGTGTGATAGTCCCGGCTGAATCGGTAACGACGACGGCATCGGCGACACGGGCAAGGATGGCCTGCGATTTCTCCTTCTCGGAGAGCGCCCGCTCGTAGAGATGCGCAGCTTGCAACGCGAGACCGGTCTCGCGCGCGATGCCTTCGGCGAAGGCGCGCTCTTCCGACTCCCACCCCTCAAGGCCGGGATGCTGGTTCCTCTCGAGATAGAGAACACCCATCACGCCGGTCGTCGCGACCATGGGAAGCGCGAGATCTCCGACGAGCTGATTGGATGCGGCACGCGCGCGCACCGACGCATCGGCGACCGCCGCCGGCGGATGCGCCGGGCCGGCCATCGGTTCGCCCATGAGCCACGCGAGCCGCGGGACGTCGCCGCGGATCCCGACCCACGCGCTCGTCCTTCGGCATTCGAGGGTGCGATGCAACGCCTCGACGGCGGCCCGAAGGACTCGCTCCGTGTCGAGGTGCTCGCGGATCCGTTGGCCTGCGGCATCGAGGGCGCTGGAGAGGTGACGCACCCGTCGACGCTCCGCCCAACGCTTGGAGAGGTCTCGCGACAAAGAAGCTCTCCTTTCTCGCCGGAAAGCGATTATCTGGAGGAACGAGGAGCTCCCGGCAGGCCCGGACTACTCAAACTCGGTAGTCAGAACGGGTCATCGTGGGCGCGAACCCGACATCCCGGGCGCCTCGAGCTCTTCGTCGTCGACGGGCGGCACCCCGGCCGCGACCTCGCCGGGCTCGGTGATCCGTCGCGCTGTGACGATCATCGCCACGGCGGTGACGACGATGGCGCCGGCGAGGATAGTGAGCGGCTCGACGCGCTCGTCCGCGAACCCCCAGCCGAGCGCGACCGCCACGACCGGGTTGACGTACGCGTAGGTGGACACGAGCGACGTCGGCGCCGCGCGGAGGAGCCACGTGTAACACGGGAAGGCCGCGAGGGTTCCGAACACGATCAGGTAGGCCAGCGCCAGGATCGACGAGCGGGAGAACGCCGACGGCTCGATGCGACCGACCTCGCCGGCGGCCACGCCGACGACGCCCAGGATCGCTCCGCCGCACAGGAGCTGCATAGAGGCCGACACGAGCGGTCGCGCCGGAAGCGGTGCGCGTCTCGAGTACAGCGACCCGATCGCCCACGACAGCGAGCCTCCGACGACGACGAGCGCGCCGAGCGTGTCGATGCCGCCCTCGCCCGTGGGGTTGACCAGCAGAGCGGTGCCGGCGAATCCGACCACCAGCCCGGCGACGGCGATCCGCGGAAGCCGCTCACGCAGCGCCACGAACCCGATCAGCGCCATCCATAGCGGCACCGTCGCGACGAGGAGCGCGGCGACCCCAGATGGGATCCGCTGCTCGGCCCAGACCACTCCGCCGTTGCCGCCGAGGAACAGCAGACCGCCGACGAGCGCCGCGGAGCGCCACTGCGGCAAGCCGGGCCGGTCCGTCGCGCGGTCGCCGCGGCGGATCGCGAACGCATACAGGAGACCGCCGGCGACGAGGAATCGAAACGACGCGCTGAGCATCGGAGGAAGGGTCTCGATCGTGAAACGGATCGCGAGGTACGTCGATCCCCACACGACGTATATGACCGCGAGCGCCGCCCAGACTAGCGGCGCGGTCTGAGCCCGGCCGTGAGCCGGTGGACCCGCCTCCCCCGCCATCGCCGGCTCAGGCTAGCCGAGGCCCGGCTCGGCCATCGTGGGATTTACGGGGCGGGCCGGAGCAGTGGGAAGCATCCCGTCGCGAGGAGCTCGAGTCCCGCGCGGTCGTACGGCTGGTGCGCCATCACGGCGCAGTGCGTCGCGCCCGCGTCTTCGTATCGGGAGAGTTGCTCGGCGCAGTCCTCGGGCGTGCCGACGAGCGACCGCTCTTCGAGCCGCTCGGGGTCGCGCTCGCGGGCGCGAGCCCACGCTTCCAGAGCGCCCACCGCGTCCGATCGTCTGCGCGCACAGAACGCTCGGAGCGCGATCGAGCGCTCGATGTCGCGAGGGTCGCGCCCGGCCGCTTCGGCGGCGGCCGTGAGGACTTCGACTTTGCGCGCATACTCCCCCGGCGTCAGATACATCGCGTTCCATGAGTCTGCGTATCGCGCCGCCATCGGGATCGTGCGACGCTCGCCGATGCCGGCGACCCACAACCGCGGGGATCGATCCATCCTCCGGAACGTCGCGGTGAGCGTCTCCAACGCTCGTTCGAGCGAGTCGAGACGCGCACGGGCCGGCGGGAACGGCAGTCCCATGATCCGGTAGTCGGGCTCGAACCAACCCGTGCCGATGCCGATCTCGATCCGCCCCGGCGCCGCCTGGGCGATCGTCGCGACGGCATGGGCGAGGTAGCCGGCCGTCCGGTAGCCGACCCCCGCGACCATCAGTCCGACGTTCACCTCTGTGACCGAGCGGGCCAGGGCGGCGAGCGCGGTAACTCCCTCGAAACAAGAACCTTCGGGCCGGAGCGCCTCCTCCGGGAGGAATGCTTCGACGTTCGAGTACAAGGGCACGATGTGATCGAACAGGTAGCAGGCGTCGAATCCCCACGTCGCAGCATCCCGCCACAGATCCCGGAGCTCGGCGAAGCTCACCTGATGTTGTCCGGTGTGGAGGCCGAACCTCATAACCGGGAGATGATTCGAGCCGGGGTACGCATCCCCGTAGGATAGGCGCCGCGATGACTCCAACCGACGGGGACCGTGCTTACGGCCAGTGGAAAGAGCTCTACCACGAGGTCGTGAAGACGAACCTTTGTACCGGCTGCGCCGCGTGCATCATGGCCTGCCCGCGCGACGTCCTCGAGTACGAGCTGGCGTCCTACCACCCGTTCAACGTCGAGGAAACGACCCCGTTCGACGACTGTATCCATGGCCAGCGCGGGTGCGACATCTGCACGAAAGCTTGTCCCCGGTTCCGCGTGTGGGAGGTGGAGTGCGACGAGGCGCTGTTCGGCCGAGCCCGTCAGCCGGAGGAGCTGTTCGGCATCTATCGCGACGTCCTGCTGGTGCGCGCCAACGACGAGAAGATCTTCGAGGCCGGTCAGGACGGCGGCCTCGTCTCGGCGCTGCTGATCTGGGGCCTGGAGCAAGGGAAGATCGACGGCGCACTCGTGTCGAAGCTGTCGCAAGAACGGATCTGGGACGCCGAGCCGTGCGTGGTCAGGACGAGGGAAGAGGTCCTCGCAACGGCGGGATCACGCTACACGTACGCAGCCAACCCCCTCGCGATGAAAGAGGCCGAGAAACTTGGCCTGCGCAACCTCGCGCTCGTCGGCATGTCCTGCCAGGCGTCGATCAACGGAACCCTGTCCGCCCGCAACGTCGCGAAGTACCGGCGGCGGATCGGGCTCACGATCGGGCTTCTGTGCTCGAAGTCGTTCACCTACGACGGCGCGATGGTCGGCAAGATACAGAACGAGCTGGGGATCCCACTCGAGGATGTCTCGAAGGTTAACGTGAAGGGGAAATTCATCCTGTGGCGCAAGAGCACCGGCGAGCAGGTCGACATCCCGCTGAAGGAGATGCACGCGTTCACGCGGGAAGGCTGCAAGCTCTGTCCGGACTTCGCCGCGGAGCACGCCGACATCTCGACCGGCGGCCTCGGCCAGTCGGACGGATGGACGCTCACGATCGTTCGGACCGAGCGCGGCTCCGAGTGGCTGAAGGAGCTCGTCGACGCCGGCTGGGTCACGGTGCGGCCGGGCTCCGAGGATCCAGCCGCGATCACCTTGATGGAGAAGCTGTCGGCGAAGCAGCGGAAACGCTGGCCGAAAGACCTGCCGGCCGAGCATCTCGCGCCGGCTGCGATCCCACCACCCGAACCCGTCTGATCTCGACCAGGGAGGAATCATGAGCGAACCGATGGAGCTTGCCTACGAGGAGCGCGGATCCGGCCCCGCCACCATCTTCATCCACGGCTTCCCGCTCGACCGGCGCATGTGGATCGGCCAGCTGGCCGGCCTCACGAAGAACCGTCGCTGCGTCGCCGTCGACCTTCGCGGGCACGGCCTGTCGAAGATCGATGAAAAGGAGCCGGCGTCCTCGATGGATCTCTTCGCCGACGACGTCGCCAAAACGATGGACGAGCTCGGCGCGGACCAGGCCGACATCTGCGGCCTGTCGATGGGCGGCTACGTCGCGTTCGCGTTCTTGCGGCGACACCCGGCGCGCGTACGGTCGCTGATCCTCGCCGACACGAAGGCCGAGGCCGACTCGGACGAAGCCAAGGCCGGCCGTGAGAAGACCGCTGCGATGGTGCGCGAGCAAGGGATGGAGGCGCTCTGGGATGGGCTGGGCGCGAAGCTGCTCGCCTCCAACCCGAAAGAGGAGGCCGTCGCGCGCTTGAAGGAGATGTTCCTGGCGCAGGATCCCGCAGTGATCGCGGCCGACGCGCTCGCGATGAGGGACCGGCCGGACTCAACGCCCGATCTCGCCGGCATCACCGTTCCGGTTCTATGGGTTCACGGCGAGGAGGATCAGCTCATGCCGATCGACGGCGCACGCGCCACTGCGGAGAAGATCCCGGGCGCGAAGTTCGCCGGCATCCCACACGGCGGCCACATGGCGCCGATGGAGAACCCTCAAGCGACGAACGACGCGATCTTGGAGTTCCTGGGCGGGTAGCGCTCAGCGCATCACGATCGACAGCGTCGCGAGCGCGCCCATCACCAACCCTGAGCTCAAGAACGGTTTGAATCCGTGGCGGAGACGCGCGTCGGTCTTGAAGCTGCGGCTACAGCGCACACACCAGTAGTTGTAGGTGTCGTCCTCGTTGCGCTTGGTACGGATGATCCAGTCGGCGCGCTCGCATGAGGTGCACGAGGTGTACACGAAGGCGCTGTCGGCGTCGAGAACGATCACTCGATCCCGTTCCTGGGGCTCCGGACGACGGCGCCCTGTGCGCTCACGGCGGGCCGGCTTGGGAGCGCGGACCCGAGGGGTTCGTTCGATCTTCGGCGTGCTCGGCGCTGAGGACGAGACGACCAGTTTCGGCTCGACGATCGGGGCCACTCTCTCTTCAACGGCCACGACGGACCGAAACGAGACCGGCGCGGGCTTCGAGTCCCCTATCGCCACGGCGTGGTCGACGTGGCGGCGCCACTGGCTGAGATCCCATTCCAGCAGCTCGCTCGGAGAAGCGTGCTCGGTCGGGCGGGAGCAACCGGGACAGAACGAGACCGGATGGGGCATCTTGGCGTTGCAGTTCGAGCAGATCTCTTTGGCCATCGCCGCATCCCCTTTACATCCCTCGCCACGCTAACGGACGAACATCCGGCTGGGAACGTCAGAAGTACTGATTTTGCCGCGTCGCCATACGCTGGAACGCGACTAAGGACGCATTCCCTAGAAAGGAAGAGGCCGGGCGTCCCGCCCGGCCTCCGGCCTGAGATCTCGCTGCGCTACCCGGTGGGCCAGGCAGCGACCTTGGGATGGTCGTGATCGACCGGCCCCAGCTTCGCCGCGCCACCCGGAGACCCGATGTCGTTGAACCAATCCTTGTTGATCGGGATGAACTCTTTCCAGTTTTCAGGAGTGTCGTCCTCGTAGAAGATCGCCTCCACGGGACACACCGGCTCGCACGCTCCGCAGTCGACGCATTCGTCCGGGTGGATGTAAAGCATCCGGGGGCCTTCGTAGATGCAGTCGACGGGGCACTCCTCTACGCAAGCCTTATCTTTCACGTCGATGCACGTCTCGACGATGATATACGTCACGTCTTAACCCCCTTGTCGGGTTTGGAGCCAAGCCTGATTAGCATTCTACCCACTCCCCGTCAAACCGTTGCACCGAACGAAACGAGGGAAGGCGACCTGCCGACCGAGACGATCTTTTTCACAAGCGGCGACGCCCTTCAGCTCGAGGGTCGGCTGGCAGTCCCGGACGGTATGCCGGCCAAGGGCGGCGCCGTTCTTTGCCATCCCCACCCTCAGTTCGGGGGCTCCATGAGCTCTAAGCTGATCCCGGCGATGCAGCGCGCGTTCCTCGCAGCAGGCTGGGCGGCGCTCCGCTTCAACTTTCGAGGCGTCGGCAGGAGCGAAGGCTCATACGAGGGCGGAGTCGGTGAGGTGTCGGACGTACTCGGCGCCCTGGATCGCCTCCGCCTGGACGTACCGGAGCCGACGGCGGTCGTTGGATGGTCCTTCGGTTCGCTGGTTGCGTTGAACGCGGTTGCGAAGGACGGCCCCGTCGACTCCTTCGTCGGCATCGCGCCGCCTGTCCGGGCCGCGTTCGAGACGAAGTTCGAGCTGCCGCCGGTTGCCGGTCTCGACGAATGGAAGGCTCGGTCGCTGTTCGTCTGCGGCACCGCGGACCCTTTCTGCCGTCCGGCGGATCTGAAAGCGTTCGCCTCGCGGCTGCCCTCTGCCGAGGTTCGCGTGATCGACGGCGCCGATCACTTCTTCTCCGAGCAGCTGGACGACCTGTGTGAAACGGTGGTCGGCTTCGTCGACCCTGGGGATCAGGTGTAGCCGTGCGATACGTTGGCCGGGTCCTCGTCGATTGCGGTGATCTCGGTCGTCGCGTCACGGTACGGCAGCGAGACTCGACGGGCGGTTTCAACGATATCGTCGGCATCCTCGAAACCTGCGACGACGACTCGTTCGAGATCCGTGACCGGACGGGGAAGCTTCGTCGTGTCTCACGGAGAGAGGTCGTCGCAGCCAAGGTCGTGGTGCCCCCGCCGGAGCGTCCGTCGCGAACCGGCCGCTGAGCGCGGAAAAGAACCCAGCTCGTGGCAGCGTTCTAAGATGACCTGATGGTCCGCCTTTACGACACGATGGCGCGCGCGGTCGTCGACCTCGCCCCGGGGTCGGACGGGACGCTCCGCATGTACTCATGCGGCCCGACGGTCTATCGGTTCGCGCACATCGGGAATCTGCGCACCTTCCTGATGGCGGATCTGATCCGTCGCGCGTTCGAATACCAAGGGATCCCCGTCCGGCAGATCCAGAACATCACCGACGTCGGCCACATGACCGACGACGAGTTCGACACCGGCGAGGACAAGATGCTCGTGTCCGCTGGCCTCGAGGGCAAGCCGCCCATGGAGATCGCGGAGTACTACACGAAGGTCTTCTTCGACGACGTCCGCGCGATGAACATCCAGGAGGCGGCCGACTATCCGCGTGCGACCTCCTACATCGCGGAGATGATCGAGATCATTTCCAAGCTGGTGGAACGTGGCCACGCATACGTCGCCGACGGCGGCGTCTACTTCGACGTGCAGTCGTTCCCCGCGTACGGGCGCCTGTCGGGGAACACCCTGGATCAGCTCCAGTCGGGACACCGGAGCGTGATCGACGACCCGAACAAACGTCACCACGCGGACTTCCTGTTGTGGCGTCCGGCCGGCGCGCGCCGCGCGATGAAGTGGCCCTCGCCGTGGGGAGATGGGTTCCCCGGCTGGCACATCGAATGCTCGGCGATGTCGATCGCGCTCCTCGGAGAGGGATTCGACCTCCACACCGGAGGCGAGGACAACGTGTTCCCGCATCACGAGGACGAGATCGCACAGTCCGAGGGAGCGGTCGGCCACCCGGTCGTTCGTCATTGGGTTCACGGCGCGCATCTGCTGTCCGAGGGACGGAAGATGTCGAAGAGCGCCGAGAACTTCTACGACCTGCGTGACCTGGCGGGGAAAGGGCACACCGAGCCGCTCGCCGCACGCCTGCTCTTCCTCCAGTCTCGCTACCGCGCGCAGATGAACTTCACGCTGGACGCGCTCGGTGCGGCCGAGCGTGCGCTCGAGCGCTGGCGCCGGCTCGTCGCGGAATGGTCGCACCGGCCGGGCGAGACGACCTCCGACGCCGTGAAGCAGTTCGAGGAGCGCTTCCTGACGTCGCTGAACGACGACCTCGACACCCCACAGCTCGTTGCGCTCGCAGCCGAGGTCGTATCGACGGACGCGGTCGCGCCCAAAGACAAACGGGCGCTGTTGCTGCGGTGGGACAAGGTGCTGGGGCTGGATCTCGACCGCGAGGCGGGCGCCACCGTGCGGGCGATACCGACCGCCGCGTTCGAGTTGATCGAGCAGCGCGAGAAAGCCCGGCTGAAGAAGGACTACTCGACCGCCGACCGGATCCGGCACAAGATCCTGTCGCTGGGTATCGAGGTCGAGGACACGCCGGAAGGACCCAAGCCCCGCTGGGTGCGGTAGCCCTTACGTTTTTAGAATAACCTTCAGCGCTTCGCGTTTCTCGAACAGGTCGTAGCCGTGGAGCGCGTCGTCGAGCGGCAGCGTGTGCGAGATGATCACGGTCGGGTCGATGGCTCCGGACTTCACCTGCTCGAGCACCTTGCTCCAATGGCCCTGCACGTTGCACGAGCCACCCATCTCGATCCGCAGGCCGCGGCGCCACACCTCTCCGAGGGGCAGGTCGTACGACATCTCGGTGTACACACCGATCACGGCGACCGTACCTCCGGCCCGGGCGGCGTTCAAAGCTGTGGTCAACGCCTGGGGGTTGCCGACGCACTCGATGACGACGTCGGCGCCGCGGTCGTCGGTGCGTGACTGGATCTCAACCACCGGGTTCACCCTCGACGCGTCGACTGGTGTCGCGCCGATCTGCTCGGCGAGCTTCAGGCGGTCCTCGGCCATATCCACCATGTAGACCACCGATGGCTTGTATGTGAGCACGCTCATGAGCGTGAACAGCCCGACGGGACCGGCGCCGGTGATCGCGACGACGTCGCCCTCCTTGATGTCGGCCCGCGCCGAGATGTACGCGCCCGTCGTGAGGATGTCTCCCGCGAATACGGCTTGCTCGTCCGACAGCGCCGGATCGACCGCGTGGAGGTTCCAGTCGGCGACCGGGATGCGCACGTACTCCGCCTGCGCGCCGTCGAGGTCCCCAACGAACATCCCGTATCCGAGGATCCACATCTGGTCGCAGTTGTTGAACTCGCCGCGCACGCAGTACCAGCACGTCCCGCAGACGACCAGGAACGAACCCACCACGCGGTCGCCGGGCTTGAACTTCGTGACCCCCGATCCCGCGTCAACGATCTCGCCGACGAATTCGTGGCCCATCACGCTGCCGGGCCGCATCCCGGGGACGCGGCCGTGGAAGAGATGGAGGTCCGAGCCGCAGATGGCCGCGGTGGTCACCTTGATGATCGCGTCGCCGGGGTCAAGGACCTTCGGGTCGGGGTAGTCGCCGTACCCGAGCTTGCCCACGTCTTCGAACAGGACCGCGCGCATCCGACCCTCCTTGGGTTCCTCGGTGTCAGGAGGATAGAACGCGAGGATGGTCTCCGGCGAGCGCGGGACTCTAACGGGGTGAGTTCCTCCTGAATCGGATTCCTCCGCGAGCCGACAGGACACCTCAAGCCTCGCGGCGAATCCGTCATCGAGCCAGCGAGCCCGGCACGCTTCGGTCCGGGCGGGGGAGGTCGGTCACCGTGCGTCGAAGCTCGCGTCTGTTCCTGCTGTTGTCCTTCTTGCCGATCATCGCCGTGAGCAGGCCGGCGCCGGCCGTGCTCCCGACCGGCGCCGACGACGTCACCGTCGTCGCGATCATCGACAGCGGTATCTCCCCGTATCACTGGGACTTCCTGGCCGACAAGATGCCTCAGGCAACCAACGCAGACCCGAGCGACGACCTCCCGCTCACCCAGCCGCCCGACACCTGGCTGCCCGGTTTCCCTCCGGCCGCGAGCTTCGCCTCCTACGACGCCCTGAACCTGACCCTGGACGCGACGAACCCCGACGCCGACCCGGTGGCCCTAGACGAAGCCGATGCCGCCACGTGGGAGACTGTTCAGGACAGCAACGCGACCGCGCAGCACTACTACTGGATCCCCGGGACCAAGATCATCGGTGCCATGGTGTTCGAAGGCGACGAGCTCTTGAGCGGTCCGGGTCAGATCCACGGTTCGACCTCAGAGCACGGGATGGGCACGGCGAGCGTCTCGGTGGGCAATATCCACGGCACCTGTCCGGAGTGCCTGCTCGTGTTCATCGAGTACGGGAACTCGGCGAGCGGCGAGGCGGCGATCTCGTGGGCCATGCGGCAGCCATGGATCGACGTGATCTCGAATTCGTACGGGTTCCACTGGCCGACGACGCTGGACGGCAACATCCGGCCGCAGATCTACAACAACTCCGATGTCCCGCTCCAGCTCACGGCGAGTGAGCGCGGCCAGACGACCTTCTTCTCGGCCGGCAACGGCTTCGAGAACGCTTTCGTCATCCCACAGTCGACCCTTCTCACTTCGCAGAAAGGTCCCGACTGGATCGTGACCGTGGGTGCCATCAGCTCGGACCTCGGACCCGAACCGATCTTCGCCGAGCACGCCTCCTACACGGGAACGGGAAAACCGGTGGACATCGCCTCGCTCGGCGAGCTGTATCCGTCGTCGTATGGAGCCACCACCGTGTCCAACCAGGGGCGGTTCGGCTTCAGCGGAACGTCCAATGCCACGCCGGTGATCGCGGGGACCTACAGCCGTGCCCTCTACCTCGCGCGGCGGAACCTGTCTGGCGTGAGCCGGATCCAGTCGGGCGGCGTCGTCGCCGCCGGCGGAGGATTCATCTGCGATACCGTCCGGCCGGCCTGCGAGCTGGGCGACGGCCAGCTGACCGCCGCCGAGCTCCGCACGCGCCTCTTCGAGGGCGCCGTCCACACGCCGAGAGGCATGACCGTCGGCGGGCTCGGTCCGAGCCTTCCGCCTATCGGCGAGGACGAGTTCTTGAACGAAGGGCACGGCAGCTACTTCGGTCGGGAACACTCCGACGAGGCCGAGTGGCTCGCCGAGTTCGACCGAGTGATGGGGCCGCTCGAGGGGCGCGCGCCGACGCTTACCCGGCCGGTCGGCGAGAAGGAATGGATGACCGTCGACTCGTGGTGCCGCCAGCACATCTGGGGTTCGTGGCCGGGTGGCTACTACACGGGTCAGCCGCTCCCTGGCCCGAGCGCGAGCTGGCCGATCCGCTCGGCGATCTTGGCCGCATGTCCGCTGCTGCAGCCGCCGCCGAAGTCGCCGCCGCTGATCGAGATCTAGTGCTCCGCGAGGAACGCGGCGACCGCTTCGTTGAAGATCGCCGGTTGCTCCGTGAAAACCCCGTGCGCCCCGTTGGGGATCTCGAGCAGCTCCGCATCCGGCAGGAGCGAGCACAGCTCTCGCGCGAACCGCGGTGGCGTGCAGATGTCGTCACGACCGACGATCACGAGCACGGGAACGGCCACCGAGCCGAGCCGACCCGCCGCGTCGTGTGCGATGTCGGCGTCGCACTGGCGTATCCACCCGTCCGGCCGCTGAGCAGGTTCCTCGGCCATCATGAACGCATGGAACCTCTCCACTCGGTTGGGTGTGGCGTAGGTCGCCGGCGACCACAGCCATGGACCCAACGCATCGAGGAAGGCGGCCTCGTCGTCGAGGTACGCCCGGCGCAGCGCCTGCCATGAACGCATCTCGCCCTTGAACCAGTCGTCCGACCGCGCCCACGTCGAGAGCAGCACCAGAGACCGGACGAGATCCGGACGAGCGATCGCGAGCTCTTGCGCCGTCGCGCCACCCAGCGAGTACCCGACGATATGCGCCGGGCCGGTGCTCAGGTGGTCCATCACGGCGGCGACGTCGGTCGCGAGATCCTTGGGAGCGTACGGCTCGTCCACGTAGGACGACTCCCCGACGTCGCGATGATCGGGCGCGACGCAACGGTGGGTCTCCGAGAAGACCTTCGTCTGCGCGAGCCAAGAATGCTTCGACTCGCCGGTCCCCTGGATCCACACGACGGGCTCTCCCGAACCGAGGTCGTCGTAGGCGATCGTGCGCTCGCCCACCGTGATGCTCGCCATCGGATCGCGAGCCTACCCTAGGATGTATCTGATGCCGAAGGCACCGCTCTTGGACGCCGCCGAGATCGAGCGCGCCGTCGCCGGCTTACCGAGCTGGGAGCGCTCCGACGACACGATCGTCAAGCGATTCACGTTCGAAGACTTCGCCGAGGCGTTGGCGTTCGTGAACCGGATCGCGGAACCCGCCGAGGCGATGAACCATCATCCCGACGTCGCGATCCACTGGAACGAGGTCACCCTCACGCTTTGGACCCACTCTTCGGGTGGTTTGACGGCGAAAGACTTCGAGTTGGCGCGCGCGATCGA
>JBKKCR010000070.1:0-23814 GCA_046712825.1 Actinomycetota bacterium
CGTCGCGCAACGGCCCCGAGGTCGAACCGCGGCTGGGCGAGTGTTCTCTCTACGATCCTGAGCTTGACCTAGCCGTGGAAACTCTCGACGGTCGGATCGTGGCCTACGCGTTGTTCTGGTTCGATCCCGTGACGTCGGTCGGCCTGATCGAGCCTATGAGAACTGACGACGCGCATCAGCGCCGTGGGCTCGCGCGCGCGCTCATCGGGGAAGGGGTCAACCGGCTTGTTGCTCGCGGCGCCAAGCGTTTGAAGGTAGGCTACGCGACGGAGGCGGCGCGCGCGCTGTACGTCGATTCGGGTTTCGAGCCAACGGACACAAACCGTGCGTACCGTCTGCGGTGGAGATGATCGAGCTCGTCACTCTCGGTTCACGTTCGCGGTGCGTCGGGTTACTCGCGCTAGCGTCCGACCGCTCGGCTTCGTCTCGCGGCGGGTGAACCGCAAGAGTCGTTAACCGGACGCGCGCGTCAGTCGAGACGCTCCAAGCTAGGTATTGTCCGTCGCTGTCTTAAGCTTCGCAGTATGGAGTTCGAGTGGGATCCTGACAAGGCGTCCGAGAACGAGCGGAAGCACGGCGTGTCCTTCGAGGAGGCGGCCACCGCCTTCGGGGATCCCCTGTCTCTCGCCATCCGTGATCCTGATCATTCCGATGACGAGTTCCGGTTCATCCTTGTTGGAGAGTCTTACGCCGGGCGCCTTGTGGTGGTGGTCCATGCGGAAAGAGGACCTGAATCCGCCTCATCAGCGCTAGACTGGCTACCCGACGAGAGCGACGGTTCTATGAATCCTGAGGAAGACAGCATGCGCGAGGAGTACGACTTTTCCGGGGGCGTCCGGGGTAAGTACGCGGACCGCTTTGCTGAGGGATCCAACGTTGTTGTTCTGGATCCGGATGTCGCGGCTGCGTTCACGACCCGGGAGGCGGTCAATGACGCTCTTCGCGAGCGGCTTGGCCGTAAGGAGGCCGGCGAGGAGGAAGCTGGTTAACTCGCGCCTGCGACGGCCGCCAGCCGCGCAAGCGCGACCGCCGCTGATCCGCAGAATCGTTATCTCGAACTAGCGACCGAGTCCCGGCTTCGCGATGGCCGCTGCGGCAGGTTCCGGCGGGGGCGCGTACTGCGTGAGCAGACGGCATAGCGCCCGCACCGGCCACAAGTAGGGCAGGATCTCCGACGTTGGGATCGGCAGCAGTCCGTCGGCGACCGGCAGGAGCCCGAACGCGCCGCCGATCCCCACCGTCACCCCGAAGAACGGGACTCCCGTACACGCCGGGAGGGCGACGGGTGCCAGCGCGGACAGCACCGGCCGCAGTGGCGCCGGCACGTCGGGGATGTCAACGACCGGCGGCTCCGGCAGATCGATCGGCGGCACACCCGCCGCCTCGAGCGCGTCGTAGACTTGGTTCAGGAGGACCGACACCGTGATCAACGCCGGCACGTTCGGCAGCGCGTCGGTGCATTGACCCAAGACCAGCGCCACACTCACGAGATCGACGCCGAGCGGCTCGCCGGTTGCCGCCTCGTACTGCTCCTGGATCGGCCGCAACTGTTCCGCGAGCTGAGCGAATACCGGCACGCCGATCATCTCGTCGGTCGCGCAGGTCGCGGCGACGGGCGCAGGTGGCGTGAACTCCGGCTCGGGCTTCGGCGGTTCGACCTCCTCCGGAGGTGGAGCGACCGACGGCAACACGATGGGCGCGGGCGGGATGAAGGGGACCGGAATGGCCGGGGGCTGCGCGATCACGACCGGGGGCAGCTTTGCCGTCGGAGGCGCAGCGATCACCCGGATGTTGCTCGGCATCCCGGCGAGGAGCATGACGACGGCCAGGCCGATCGCGAGGGTCGACGTCCAGCGCTGACCACGCGTCAACGAACCGAACTGACCGCTCACCCAAGAGCGAGCGCGGCCGAAGATCCCCCCGATGCTCATGGCACGAAGAAGGGCTCGAACTTCCCGAGCGCGATCCAGCAGCGGCAGTCGCCGCGCCACTGAACCGTTCGCTGGTTATCGACGCCGCCGTACTTGGACGGGCTCAAGGTGACGTTCGAGTGCACGCCCATAACCTCGTTGCGAGTCTGGTTCAGAGCGGCGGCGAGCGACGCCTCGGTCAGATTTCGGCCGGCGCGCTGCAACGCCTCGAGCAAAACCGCCCCGCCGTCGCAGCCTTGCTCCATGAAAAGCCATTCAGCCGGCGCTTCCTTGTAGGTCACGTTCTTACCGGAATACTTCCGGTAATTCTCGGCGCACGCCGCGCCCGGCGCGCTCAACCCCATGCCGGCGCTGATCTCGCCGAACCGGTAGCTCGTCATCCCATAGATGCCGTCCGCCTGGCTTGGCGGGAACGTGTGCGCCGCAGTGTCGTTCGTCGAGAACAGGAAGTCGTTCTCGATGTACTCCATGTGGCAATTCTGAGAGTCTGCCTCGTACATGAAGTTCGTCTGGTTGATCGCGCCGGCGATCAGGATCGCCATGTCGACATTCTTGGCGCAGAACTTGTCGGCCGCGATGGTGTCCTCGGGCGCGCCGGTGGCGACATTGGACGCGGTCACCTCGATGACGATCTGGGACCCGTATCCGAGCTTCTTCAGCTCGGCGATGATGCTCTCTTTGATGACCTTGACGTCCGCCGCAGCGCCCGAGTAGTACAGGCCGATCCGCTTGCCGGTGAGCAGCCCACGGTGGTGAGCCCAATGCGCCTCATTCCTCAGGATCTTGTCGGTCGACGGCATAAGCGTGAACAGGCGGCCACCGCTGACACGGTAGGTGTTCTCCGTGTACTGATCGGCCGTGATGAGCGGGATCCGGTACTCGTTGGTCACGCAGTCGGCGTGCGCCCAGAAGTTCGACACGGCCAAGACCGCGAACACCTTGTCGTCGGTCGCCCACCCCTCGCACGCCGCCCGCTGCTGCTGGGTTCCGACGATGTCGTAGCTGCGGTAGTCGAACTCGATGTCGCGCCCGTTGATCGGGACGAGCCCACGGTCCTTCCATCCCCTGAGCACGGCTTCCATCTGCTCGCGCGGGTCGCCGACGTCGTAGTTCGGGCCGAGCGCTTTGATGACGCCGATGTCGGGGATCCCGATCCCGATCTTGATCTTGTTCGCAGTCACGCCGCGCACGCTGACCGCCGGGCCGCTGCCCTTGCCCGGGCCGCCCGGCCCGGCCGGTCCGCTCGGTCCGCCGACGATGGGGCCGTTCGTGGCTCCGACGGTCGGAATCCCGCCCGGGCCGACGGTGCCGTTCACCGTGCCGGGGTCGCCGGGACCCGCGTCGCCCGGCGCGGCGACAATCGTCGTGACGCGTCCCGCAGGAGCGAGGTTCGCGATCAGCAGTCCGAGCGCGACGCCGAGCAGCACCCAGTACAGCCGGGCCCCGCGCCGTTCCGGTGTGGCTCTCATGAGGTCACCAGCCGTTCAACGGCCGCTTCGACGCTGCCCGACCGGCGGATCAGCCGCTCGTCCGAGCCGAGGTAGGACGCGATCACGGTCGGGTCGTCGCGCACCTGCTCGGGCGTGCCCTGCGCGATGATCTGCCCGGACGCCAGCGCGTACACACGATCGACGAGCCCCATCATCATCGGGATGTCGTGGTCGATCAGGATCATCGTCGCGCCGAGGTGATCGCGGACCTCCCGCAGCACCGGCCGGAATGCTTCGACCTCGCGCTGAGCGATGCCGGCCGTCGGCTCGTCGAGCAGCAGTACAGGCGCGCCCATGGCGATCATGCAGCCGAGCTCCACGAAGCGCCGCGTGCCGGTCGAGAGCTCACCGATGTGACGGTACGCGTACACACCGAGCCCGAGCATCTCGACGACCTCGTGGGCACGCATCGACTTGGCTCGCTCTGCTGAGCGCGACGGAGGAAGCCCGAGGATTGATGGGACGATCTCGGACGGTTCCTGGGATTCGAGTGCCAGCTTGAAGACATCCGTCACCGATAACTCTTCGAACAACCGGGCCTCTTGGAAGGTTCGCCCGAGTCCGAGCTTTGCCCTCTCTTCAGGGCGAAGTTTCGTTATGTCCCGGCCCGCGAGCAGCACCCGGCCCTCGGTCGGTCGCAGTTGCCCGGAAAGTACGTCGAAGAGCGTGGTCTTACCTGCGCCGTTCGGGCCGATGAGCCCGACGATCTCGCCCTCCGCGGCCGTGATCGAGACCCGATCGACCGCGACGATGCCACCGAACCTCACGAGGATGTCGCGCGCCTCGATGGCCGGAGTCGACGACGCGGGCGGCTCGGCAGCCGCTGCCGGAGAAGGGGGCGGCAACGCCGGCCGGGTGGACATGTCGCCGGCCGGCTCGGGCTCGACCTTTCCCTTGGCGAGCCGTTCGAACCAGCGGTCCCGTCGCTCGAACACCCACGCGGCGGCACCCTGCGGGTAGTACAGGACGGTCGACAGCACGGCGTAGCCGGCCAGCAGCACCGCGAACCTCGGCCCGGCGGTCGAGCCGACGAGAGGCGCGAACCAGTACTCGAACGTCTTGAGGAAGAACGCGCCCCACAGCACGCCGGTGACCGTCGTGACGCCTCCGAGCACGGCCATCGACATCACGGTCAGTGACTCCGCGGGGCCGAAGATCGTCGTCGTCTGCGCGCCGAACTGAACGAGCATCCCGCCGAAGAAGTAGCCGGCCATGCTCGCGATCATCCCGGAGAGCACGAATGCGGTGAGCTTCGCGCGCCGCGGATCGATCGACAGCGTGGCGGCGGCCGGCTCGTTGTCGCGCACGGCGAGGATCCTGCGCCCGACCCCGGTCCGGCGGAGATGCCACACCGCCGTCGCGGCCAGCGCTAAGACGGCGAGGCATAACCAGTAGTAGTTCAGCGGGCGCTGGAAATCGACGCCGAGGAACTTCGGTCGCCGGATCTGGAGCGAGCTCTCATCGGCCACCGTCTTAACCAGCCAATCCTGGTTCGTGAGCCAGTAGATGCTCGCGAGCGCGAACGCGAGCGTCGTGACGGCCAGGAACAAGCCGCGCACCCGTAAAGCCGGTAGTCCGACGATCACCGCGGCGATCCCCCCGGCGATGACCGCCCAGACCAGCGCCGCGCCCGAGGGATACCCGAGCTGCTGCATCCGCCCGCCGACGATCGCACCGATGCCGACGAACGCGAACTGCCCGAGCGAGATCTGCCCCGCGTATCCCGTGAGGACGGTGAGCGATAACCCGATCATCCCGAAGATGACGACGCTGGCCATCAGGATCCGCTGGGAGTTGTTCAGCATCAGCGGGATGAGGATCGCTGCGGCGACCACTGCCGCCAGGGTGCCGCGCCGGATCCTGCGGATCCGGGGAAGCGCGAGGATGCGCGGGTCGAGCGGCCGAACCGCGCCGCCCAAGGACCACGAGCTCCCCTCGCCGCCGCGCGCGATCTGCCCGAGCGACTTGCGCAGCAGGAAGCTTCCCGCGATCAGGATGAACAGCACGACCTCGAGCACGCCGCCGGTCGGGTAGTTCCACACGACGAGGAACTCGATGACGCCGACCGCGAGACCGCCCAGGAACGACAGCCGCAGGCTCACGAGCCCGCCGAGCATCGCCGCGGCGAGCCCGCGCAGGATCAGATCGTGCCCGATCGTGCCGTCGGTGATCGGCTTGGTCGGCCCGACCAGGATCGTGCCGATCCCGGCGAACAGCGCCGCAACGATCCAGATCGCCAGCGAAGCGCGATGGACCGGGACGCCGGCCAGTCGCGCCGCGTCGATGTTCTCCGCCGCCGCCCTGCTCGCGAGGCCGACCCTCGTGCGGCGCAGGAACGCCGACAGACCGATCGCGAGCAAGGGAACGAAGAGCAAGATCATGATCTCGCCCGGCCCGAGCACGACGCCGCCGATCGTGAAGCTCCACGAGAACGGAACCGGGAAGCTCGAGGTCCCCAGCCGCCCCTTCGGGATGAACGCCTGGAGCACGTACAGGAGCTGCGAGATCCCGATCGTCGCCACCAGCATCACAAGACGCGGCGCGCGCTCGAGCTTGCGGATGACGCGCATCTCGATGAGCGCCCCGAGCGCGACCGCGGCGGCCATCGCCGCAAGCAGAGAAACCCAGTAGTTCACGCGGTGGTTGATGACGAGCAATGGGACGAGCAGCGCGACCGTGGCACCCATCTGCCCGTGCGCGAAGTTGAGGACCCGGCTGCTCCGGTAAACGAGCGTCAAGCCCATCCCCATCAGGGAGTAGGTCAGGCCGGTGACGACGCCGAGGATCAACTCGGGCGGGATCTCGAAGCTCGTGCCGGGGATGGTGAACGTCGCGAGCGAGATCATGACGATCCGAGCTCGGCGAGCGCGTCGAGCGCGACCTCCATCATCGCGTCGACGCCGCGGTGCACGACCTCGCGGTGGGGGTCGTACGACTCAGTGCCCGACGACGTCGAAGGGTTCCCGTCGCTCGTGAGCACGCCGCCGGCGCGCAAGCCCTTCATGCTCGCCATCACGAGCAGCGCCGATAGCTCCATCTCGACGGCGATCGCGCCCTCTTCCGTGTACGTCGCGATCCGGTCGTCCAGGACACCGGGGAAGAACATCGCCTGCGTGAGCACGATGCCGCGATGCCATGGATGTCCAGATCGCGACGCGGCGCGCTCGAGCGCCGACACCACGGCTCCATCGCTCACAGCGGGAAAGGTCTCGGGCACCATCTGATCGGTCACTCCGTCGCGTCGGACGGCTGAAGTGGCGATGACGAGATCGCCGTCCGCGATGGATTCGACGAGTCCGCCGCAGGTCCCTGCGCGAACGAACGTGCCTACCCCGGCGGCGGCGAGCTCATGGAAGGCCAGGATCGCGCCGGGAGCGCCGACACCGTGCGAGCACACGACGAGCTCCACGCCCTTCCACGAACCGACGCAGCTCACGTATTCGCGCCGCGACGCGACCTCGCGCGAGCCGTCGAGCATCTTCGCGATGAACGGGATGCGATTGGGGTCGCCGGTGACGAGCGCGAGCTTCGGAAGTCCTTGCCGAGGGACGCCGGTGATCGGCAGCGCTTCGCTCAACGCTGCCCTATCCGCCGCCGGCCCGCGTCACCGTGATCGGAAGGTTCCGCACCGCGGCGTCGAGCGCGCCCGCAACCGAATGCACGACCGGCTCGCCGTCGAGTGCCAGCTCGGCCCAGTCCGTGCTCAACCGTTCGAGCACGACTTGCAGCTCCATCCGCGCGAGGGCGGCCCCGAGGCAGTAGTGGCGGCCGGTCCCGAAGTTGAGTTGCGGCTTCGCGTGGTCGCGCGTGATGTCGACCACCTCCGGTTCCGGGAAAACCGACGGGTCGTGATGTGCCGACACGAGATCGAGCACGAGGATCGTGTCGGCAGGGACCTCGAGATCGAGCAGCATCGCGGGAGCCTGCGCCCACTTCCGCCCGGCGCGCACGCGCGGGTCGACGCGCATGCATTCCTCGACGGCCTTGCGTGCGAGGCCCGACGGATCCGCGTGCAGCGTCTTCCATTGATCGGGATGCCGGGCGAGCACGATCACGGCGAGCCCCGCGGCGTTCGCGGTGTTGTCCGTCGACGCGCTCAGCATCTCGAAGGTGAGTGTGTGTACGTCTTCGTCGGTCAGATCGCCGTCGGCCACGGCCTCCAGCATGATCGTGAGGAGGTCGTCGCCGGGGTTCCCCCGCTTCGCCGTGATGACCTCCTCGACGAAGACGCGCATGTCGGCGGCCGCCTGCCCGACCTCGTTCGCGAGCGCCGGGTCGCCGCTGAACGCGCGGAGGATGATCTCCGAGATGCCGAAAAGGCGGTCGCCTTCGGCCGGATCGGCCCCGATCATCCAGCAGAACACCGGGCCCGGTACCTTGCGCGCGACCTGCGACATGAACTCGCCGCCGCCCGCTTGCGTGATCGGCGCGACGAGCTCCGAGACCAGCGCGGCGACCCGATCACGCATCGTCTCGATGCGTTTGGGGGTGAACCAGCGCGAGACGACCCGATGGACGGCAAGGTGGTCGGCGCCTTCCGAGATCAACATGTTCCGTCCCGCGCTGCCGGTCATCGCCTCTTTGTTGAGTCCCATCTGCGCAAGCATCTGCTGGATGCCGGGCAGGAACTGCTCGTTCTTGAGCGCCGCTTCGCACCCTTCGTACGAGAGAACCTCGAGCCCGCGGCTGCTCCGCGCGATCCAGCTCTGCTCGCGGATCGGCCGGATTCGCTCGAGGTGCTCGGTGATCGTGAGGCCCTCGAGCGGCTCGAGGACAGGGAGGTCCTGGACCGTCGTCGCCATCGCTATCGTCCGGCCGCGACCGCGGCGGTGGCCGGAACGCCGTCCTCGCGGATCCGGTCGCCGAACGTCTCAAGCCACGTGAACCAGTTCTTCACGTTCCCGGAATCGCCGCCGCGTCGCGTCGAGCCGGCCTGCGCGCGGTACCCGCCCCAGCGAGCGGCGGAGAACTCCGTCAGTTGACCGCCCGGGTCCGGAGTCCACTCCCATTCCTGCCCGGCGACGTTGTAAACGACCCGCTGCGCCCAGTCGTTCTCGCCCAGGTCGACGGACGCGGTGACTTCGGTGGAGAGCATGTTCGCGCCGTGGTCGCCGAGCACCGCAGCCCAGTTGAAGTTCTGGCGTCCGAGGGAGAGGTGGCCCCACTCGACCGAGCCGTCTTCGAACTCGTTGACGAACACTTCCCACGCAACCTGGAGATCGTTGAAGTAGCGGAAGTCCTTCCAGTCGCGGCCGGCCGGCCAGTACCCCTGGTCGAACAGCGTGTAGCCGGTAACCGGCTTGCCGAGGATCGTGCCTTTCTGGCGGAAGATATAGCTGCAGTAGAAGAACGGCTCGTTCTCGGAGGGGACGTAGAACTGGATCCCCGGCGGGATGATGTCGCCTTCGAGGTTGAACAGGTCCCCTTCCGACCACGTCAGATCGCGCGGCGTGATGCGAAGGTCCAGGGTCGCTTCCCCGCTCGCGTCGCGGCCGGGCCCGGCGCGTCGCATCAGCTGGTCCTGGAACACGAGCGCCTCGGGCGACATCTCGCGCTTGGTCTCGCCGCGCGCGGTGCTCAACGAGGACGGGTCGATGCGGAGGTCGCCGTCCCGCGCCTGCATCAGCCACAGGCCGGCGCTCATCGGCCCGATGAACTTTCGCTCGACCGCGTAGAGGACGCCGTCGGCGTCGCGGTACCCGCCGTAGAGGTAGAGGTGCTGGAGCGAGAGACCGAACCAGTTGCGGGTCGGCATCATCGCTTCGCCGTTCAGCTCACAGGTGTCGAGGAGAGGCTTGAAGCCGAAGTCCCCCCGCGCGCGCGCCGCAGTCATCGCAAACGCCTCCTCCCCGAAGGGGCCACTTCGCAAATTGGTAAACGAGTTATACTATATGTCCCGTCTGGAGGGCCAGAGCGCCTTCGGCGTTTTTGAGGGGAACGGGACAGGATGGGACCTCGCCTCGGCGCACGCGTCCTGGTGACCGGCGGGACCGGCGCGTTCGGCTCCGCGGTCGTCGACCGCCTGCACCGCATAGGGGTCGAGGTCGTCGCGCTCGCGCGCCGCGAGCCGCCGAGGCTCCCGACCGGTGTCCGCTTCGTTGCCGGCGACGTCCGGGACGCCGAGACCGTCGAGAAGGCCATGGCCGGCTGCGACGCCGTCGCTCACCTTGCCTGGGTCGTCAGCGTGCTGTCGCCGCCGGAGGAGACGCGGGCGATCAACCTCGAGGGAACCCGCAACGTCCTCCGCGCGATGGAGACCACGGGATGCCGGCGCTTCGTCTTCTCTTCGTCGGTGACGGTGTACGGCTCGCACGCCGACCATCCGCAGCCGTACACGGAGGACGAGCCGACGATCATCGACCCGCGCTTCCTCTACGCGGCTCACAAGGTCGAGATCGAGAAGATGATCACCGACAGCGGCGTCGACGCGGTCGTCGCACGGGTCGCCCCCGTCCTCGGGCGCGACGTAGAGAACTCGGTCTCGCACGTGTTCACCGGCCCGGTGGTCGCCGGCTTGAAGGGCACGGAGATGCGTTTCCAGCTCCTGCATCAGTCCGACGTCGGGCGCTTCCTCGCCGAGGCGTGCTTGGGCGGGCCCTCCGGTGTGGTGAACGTCGCGGCCGACGACATCGTGTCCCTCGAGGAGATGGGCGAGCTCCTCGGGCGGCGCGTCGTCCATCTTCGCCCGTCGGTCGCGCGCGTGTTGATGCGCGCCATGGCGCGCTTCCGGCTCGGCGAGCTCGACCCGACGGCGATGGACGCCTTGCAGTACATGCCGGTGGCCGACACGACGCGCCTCCGGGAAACCTTCGGCTTCCGATGCGCGTGGTCGACGGCCGAGACGATCGTCGACATGGCCCGCACCGGTTCGCGCTACACCTATCTCGGCCTGAAGCGGGTCGACCTGCCCTGGCGGCTCCCGTACACGGATCCGTCGTACGGGCCCGACGTGCCGCCGCTCGACGGCGGCGAGCTCGTTCCCGCCGGGCCGCCCGAGCACGCGGGCGAGTTCGACTCGCTGATCGACCCGCGGTTCCCCGAGTACACGGCGACCAACCTCTCCGAGGCGTTCCCCGGACCGATGACTCCGCTCTCGCTCCAGGTCTCGGCCGACGTCATGCGCGCCTCGGCCGAAGGGGTCCAGCGTTTCATCGGGATGACCGGGCCGGTCGCCCGCGAGCTGCACGCGCGAGGCGTGTCCATCTTCGGCGGGCGCGTGTACGTGAACCTCACCGCCGCTCGCCAGATGGCGCTCGGCATGCCGGCGTCGTCGCCCGAGCAGTTCGACAACCAGTTCCTCGGTGTCCCGCTTCCGAAAGGCTTCAAGTTGAAGGTCGGCCCCCGTGATGCCGTGCGGGCGATCCCACTGGTCGGCCGCATCTTGCCGCGAACGCTCGGCTTCGGTCGCGAGGTACGGCGTGCCGTCGCCGAAGCCGACCGGCTCTACGCTCGGGCCAAGGTGCTCGAGGTGATGAGCGACGAACGATTGGTCGCCCGCTTGTCGCTCCTTCACGACGAGCTCTGTCAGGTATGGACGGTCGCGTGCGTCGGCAACGTGATCGCGTCCGGCGCGGTGGGGCTCGTCGAGCGGAAGGCCGGGAGCGGCTCGGCCGGCGCCGTGCAGAGCGACCTCGCGGCGCTCACCAGCGCGCGGATGCTCCTCGGCGTCGAGCGGCTCGCGGCGTCGGCGAAAAGCGACCCGCATGTCGCGCAGACCTTGCAGGGCATGTCGCCCGTCGACGGGCTGAAGGAGATCCGCGCCTCCTCCCCCGACTTCGCCGCGACGATCGACGAGCTGATCGCGGCGCACGGGCACCGCGGCCCCGGCGAGACCGAGCTCGAGAACCCGACGTTCGGCGATTCGCCGGAGCTGCTGGTCGACGCGATCGCGAAGGCCATGCTGAGTGCGGGTCGCCGCGCCGAGCACGAGCGAACCGCGGGCCGCGCCGCGAAGCTCGCGGCGCGCTCGATGCAGCTCCGCGAACAGGTACGCGACGCCGCCATGAAGATCACGCACGCGCTGCGGCTGGCCGTGCGAGAGCGCGGGCGGCGACTGACACAGGCCGAGGTGCTGGGCGATGCGTCCGACGTCTTCTATCTCAGCTTCGACGAGCTGCTCGATCCGCCGCAGGACGCGCGTTCGCTCGTCGATAGGCGCCGGGCCGAACGCGAGCGACTGCGCGGGATACGCCTCCCGCTGTTCTTCAACGGACGCTGGGAGCCGGAGACGGAGTCGCCGGCGAGGCTCCTGCCGGGCGAGAGTCTGTCGGGCCTCGCGGCCTCGTCGGGGGTCGCACGGGGCCGGGTTCGCGTGTTGCGTTCGGCGCACGACTCGCTCGAGCCCGACGAGATCCTCGTCGCCGAGGTGACCGACACCGGCTGGACGCCTCTATTCTCCTTCGTCGCCGCCGTCGTAACCGACCTCGGCGGGATGATGTCGCACGCGGCGGTCGTGGCGCGCGAGTACGGCGTCCCCTCGGTCGTCGGAACACGGGAGGCCACGCGGCGCCTCGCCGACGGTCAGATGGTGGAAGTGGACGGCACGACCGGCGTGATCCGCGCGCTGGACTAGCGCGATGGACCTCACCTACACGCCCGAACAGGACGCCTTCCGCGCCGAGCTTCGCTCGTGGCTCGAGGCCAACGTCCCGGACGGGCCCGGCCCGCGCGATCCGAACGAACGCCTCGCGTTCCTCCGCGACTGGCAACGGACGCTCGCCGGCGCCGGGTGGGCGGCTCCGCATTGGCCGTCCGAGTACGGCGGGCGCGGCGCGAGCATCGTCGAGCAGATGATCTATCACGAGGAGATGACCCTGCGGCGCACGCCCCCGTTGCTCGGCGCGATCGGCATCGGATTGCTCGGGCCGACGCTGATCACGCACGGCACACCCGAGCAGAAGGAACGCTTCCTGCCGGCGATGCTCGACGCGACCCACCACTGGTGTCAGGGGTTCTCCGAGCCGAACGCCGGATCCGACCTCGCGTCGCTCAAGACCCGCGCGGAGCTTCGCGACGGCGTGTTCGTGGTGAACGGACGCAAGATCTGGACCAGCGGGGCGCAGATAGCGAACTGGCTGTTCGCGCTCGTTCGAACCGACCTCGACGCGCCGAAGCACGACGGGATCAGCTTCCTGTTGATCGACATGACCTCGCCGGGGATCGACGTCGCGCCGATCACGCAGATCAGCGGCGAATCGGAGTTCTGCGAGGTCACTTTCACCGACGTCGAGGTGCCGGCCGAGAACCTCGTCGGCGGCTTGAACCGCGGATGGAGCATCGCGCACACCACCCTCGGGCACGAGCGGAGCACGCTGTTCCTCGGGAGCACGATCCGATACGAACGGATCGTCCGTGAGCTCTTCGCCCTCGCGGGTGAGGCGCGGTACCACGGCGAGCCGGCTATCCGAGACCCCGAGGTTCGGCAGGAGCTCGCACGCGCGCTCGTCGACGTGTCGATCATGAAATACAACGGCTTCCGGAGCCTCTCGGCGATCCTTCGCGACGGCGAGCCCGGGCCGCAGAGCTCGATCGCCCGCCTGTTCGTGAGCTTGTTCGAGCAACGACTGCACTCGGCCGCGATGCGTCTGCAAGGTCCGCAGGGCTTGCTCTCGCGGGGCTCACCTCACGTTCTGGAGAAGGGCCGGTGGCAGCGCGGCTACCTCCGCACGCGCGCGAGCACGATCGGCACGGGAACGGCGGAGATCCAGCGGAACATCATCGCGGAGCGGGTGCTCGGTCTCCCCCCCGACCGGGAGCGGGGCGCGGGCTAGACGGCGAGGGTCGCGACCAGAACCTGCTTGCGGATCTTGCCCGTCTCCGTGCGGTCGAAGTCGTCCACGAACCAGAACTCGACGGGCACCTTGTAATGGGCGAGCCGCCCGCGCAACCAGTGGGTCAACTCCTCGGCCGTCGCCTCGGTCCCCGCCGCGAGCCGTACCCACGCGTGCGGAACCTCCCCCAAGCGGCCGTCGGGGACGCCCACGACCGCCGCCTCGGCGATCGAAGGGTGCGCGACGAGCTCGCGCTCGACCTCGACCGGGACCACGTTGAAGCCCCCCCGGATGATTACCTCCCTGGCCCGTCCGGTGATCGTCAGGTAGCCGTCGGCATCGAGGCTCCCGACGTCGCCGGTGGCGAGCCAGCCGTCGGCATCGAGCCGCGAATCGTCGGTTCCGATGAGGCTCGCCGAAACGTCTCCTCCCTGAACCCAGATCTCACCTTCGCCGCCCGGCGGCAGCACGCGCCCGCCTGCGCCGCGGATCTGAAGCTGGATGCCGGGCACCACACGTCCAACCAGTCCAGGAGCGTGCCGCCTTCCGTTGCGCAGGTCGCCGAGCTGCTCGAAGGCGATCACGCCGGTCTCGGTCTGTCCGTACGAGATCTGAACCGGGATGCCGAAACGCGTCTCGAATTCCTCGCGGAGAGCCGGCGGCACCGGAGCGGCGCCGGTCGTCACGATCTTGGCCGGCGGCGCGAGGTCGCCGACGTCGGCGTCGAGCAGCATCCGCATCATCGTCGGGGTCAGCGCGAGGTTGGTTACGTGATGCGCGCGCACGAGCTCGGCGAAACGGCGCGGCTCGAAGCGCCGCACCGAGATGATCCCGCGGCCCCGCCATAGCGAGAACAGGGTCCCGAAGATGCCGGCCATGTGCGCCATCGGCGTCGCCGTCACCTGCCGGGGCGGCGCGGCGACCGGTACCGGCAACGCGTCGGGATCCACGGCGTTGGCGGCGATCCGATCGATCAACCCCCACGCCATCCGCATGCTGTACACCACGCCTTTGGGGCGCCCCGTCGTGCCCGAGGTGAACAAGATCAGCGCCGGAGCGTCGAGCCGAGCGAGCGGCGCGTTTGGCACCGGCAGGTTCGACGCGAAGAGGCTTTCCTCGTCCAGCGCGACGTCGGGCTTCAGGTCGAGCTCGGCGCTCGCGATCACGAGTGCGGGAGTCAGAACCTCGAGCAGGCCGTCTCGCTCGTGCTCCGGGAGCGCCGACGAGACGAGAGCCGGGACCCCGCCGGCGAGCCACACTCCACAGAGCGACGCGAGAAAGGCCGCGCCGTTGGGCGCGGTCACCGCCACACGCGCGTCGGCCGGGATCGGCGCGATCTGCCGGGCGACGGCCGTGGCCGCCGAGGCCAGTCGCCGGAAAGTCCAGGTCTGGCCGCCGTCTTCGACGACCATCGGCAGGTCCACCCCCGCCCGTGCCGTGAGCAACACGGCCGGACTGCGGACGGTCCCGTCGGATGACGCTTTCAGCACCAGCCACTCCTTGACGGACCGGCGACGCGAGCCGTCGCCCCGGCCCCTTACAGTTAAACTAATTATACTTTTCTAGCCCTTCACGGGTCAAGGCCGCGGAGCGTGCTTCCCGGCCGTATGCGACCCCTCATCTGGGGCCAAACAGGTGAAGTAGTATTATCTTTAATCTACTGCTTAAGCCAGACCGGGGTCGAACGGCCGGCCGGTCGAGGGAGACCGCCATGAGCAGATCACAGCGGTTCCGTGGGGATTTCGGGTTCCGTCCGCTCGTATCCACCTACACGCCGCGCTTGGAGGACATGCATCCCCAGGCGACGCCCTTCGGCCTGCCGCTGCAGGGGATCTGGGCGTACGGGGCACTGCGCGACGACGCGGGGAACCTGTTCGGCCTCTACCGGAAGATCGTCGGGCCGCTGACCTCCGGGCTCGGGCTCATGGCCGTACGCGACGGGCTGCTGCGCGTCGACCCGGCCTCGTTCCGCGCGGTCCGCGGAACGATCACACGCCGGATCGACCCCGACGCGCACGTCTACGAAGGAGCCGCCGCACCCGGGGGGCAACCGCTGGCTCTGCGCGTAACCGACACGACGATGGAGTGGTCGGAGGGGGACGTCATGTCCTTGACGGCGACGCTCGGCGGCCCGGGATTCCAGGTGTACATGCCCTCACGCAAGGAGTCGGCGGTGTACGCCTCACAGCTGTATCGCGCGGAAGGAACGATCCTCGGCCGGAGGGTCACCGGCTTCGCGCTCTTCGACCAGAGCTATATGCCGAGCGGCATCGACTGGCGTGAGAGCATCATCTTCGAGGACCTCGAGCACGTCTGGGGCGCCTTCGCGACCGAGTACGAAGACGGTTCCCTCGAATGGGGCCATCTCGCGTTCGGGCGCGACGAATTCGCGTTCGCCGTCGTGGCGAACGACCGTGAGGCCCTCCTCGCGACCACCGAAGTCACCGGCGGCGTCGACGTGGAACCGGACGACTGGGCGAGCCGCATCCTCTTCCACGCCGGCGGACAGGACTGGGAGTGGGTCGCCGATCCCGACGGCCGGCTCGGGGATTTCTCCGCCTCGCGACGCGGGTATCTCGCGCAGACGGGGTGGACCCGGCGGGTGGGAGAGGCGCGCAAGCCCGTGCGGTGGTTCGCGTGGCAGGAGACGTTCCCGGATCGCATCCGCGAGGACGGCGTCCCGGCCGCGACGGCCGGCGCACGGGACTGAGGCCCTTGCCAACGTACAGTTAAACTAATTACACTTTTCTCTTGGCCGCGCCTGACAGAGCGGCTTCGCGGGTGAGGGACGGGCTCATGAGGATCCTCGTAACCGGCGCCTCCGGCGTCTTCGGACGCGACGTCACGCGCCGCCTCTGGATGAAGGGCCACGACGTCGTGGCGCTCTCGCGCAGACGTCCGGCGAACCTCCCAAGCGGGGTCGAGTTCATCTCCGCCGACATCCGCGACGGCGCCAAGGTTGAGAAGGCGATGGCCGGCTGCGACGCGGTGGTGCACCTCGCATGGACGGTGACCCCGTCGCGCCGCGTCGAGGACCACCACGAGATCGACATCGACGGCACCCAGAACGTGCTCGACGCGATGAACCGAACCGGCTGCGGCCGCATGGTCTTCGCCTCCTCCGTCACCGCATACGGAGCGCTGCCCGACAACCCCTCTTTCCTGAAGGAAGACGATCCGCTGCGGCCTCCGCCGGAGCAGATCTACGCGACGAACAAGGCCGCCGCCGAGAAGATGATCATCGGCAGCGGTGCGTCCGCGGTGCTCATCCGGGCCTCGGTCGTGCTGGGCCGCGAGGTCGACAACGTGGGCATGCGCTTGTTCACGGCGCCGTCGCTGGTCCAGGTCCGTGGTGACCCCGGACGGATGCAGCTGCTACACCCGGAGGACATAGGCCGGTTCTTCGCCGAGGCCGTGTCGGGCGATCAGACCGGGCCGGTCAACCTCGCAGCTTCGGACGTGCTCACCATGGCGGAGGTCGGCCGGCTCATGGAGAAGCGCGTCGTCGTCGTGCGCGAGTCGATGCTCAAGCGCGGGATGGACGCGATGTGGAAGTACAACCTCGCCGAGGTCGATCCGGCCGCGTATCAGACCTTGCGCTTCATGCCCGTCGTCGACACCACGGTCCTGCGCGAGCAGTGGGGGTTCCGTTGCGGGTACACGACCGCCGAATGTGTGGCGGACTTCGCTCGCGCGACGAATTGGTTCCGCTACCTGGGCCGCAGACGCGTCGAGCTTCCGTGGCGCACGAAGTACCCGGTCACCCGCGTCCCGCTCGATGTTCCTCCGCCCGACGGGGCCGAGATGGCCTCCGCCGCGCCGCCCGACGTCGCCGGCGAGTTCGACAACCTGGTCGACGCACGGTACGCGGCCTATACCGCAGCCAACACGTCGGAAGCGTTCCCCGGACCGCTCACGCCGATGTCGCTCGAGGTCGGCCTGCGGGGCATGCGCGCCGCCGCCGAGATGACCGGTCATGTGATCGGGATCGCGGAGCCGCTCCGGAGTCACCTCTGGCATCGCTCCACCGGTCTGTTCGGCCACGCGATCTACGCGAACCTCTCGGTCATCCACGAGATGGCGCAGCAGATGCCGGGCTACGACCCCGAAGCATGGAACGAGCTGATGTTCGGCGGCGCCGAGACCCACGCGGAAACCCCCGCCGCCTCGAAGTCGCAGGCCGCGCGAACCGCCGGCCGCGTCGGGCCTCGCCTCGGCTACTACTCGAAGGAGATCGCGCGCTTCGAACGGCAGATGCCCGGCTTGGTGATGAGCGAGGTCGACCTTAGGGAGCTTCCCGATGAGCGTCTGGTCGCCCGGCTCGGACTCATGCACGACATGGTTGTGTACTCATGGGGCTTGGCCGCGACGGCCAGCGCTTGGGCCGCCGCGGTTTTCGGCGCGATCGAGAAGAAGGCCGGAAGTTCGGTTGCCGTTTCGATCCGCGGAGGACGCGAGCGGCTGGCGAGCGCGGGCGCGTTACTCGCGGTTCAGCAGCTGGCCGCGCGGGCGCGCCGCGAACCCGCGGTCGCCGAGATCCTCCGGTCGCGCCGTCCCGCCGATGCGCTCGCGGAGATTCGAGGGTCGGCGCCGGCGTTCGCGCGGATGATCGACGAAGCGATAGCGCGACACGGCCACCGTGGTCCGTGGGAGACGGAGCTCTCCAACTTCATGTTCGGAGACGCGCCCGAGCTGCTGATCGACTCGATCGCGAAGCATCTCGACGCGCCAGATCGTCCGGCTCCGCCGCAGGCCGTCCGTCTGCCCGCGTTCGTGCGAGGGATGGCGAAGATCGGGCACCACTTCCAGCGGACGCGTGAGCGCGGACGCGACGCCGCGATGGCGATGACGCACCAGTACCGGCTGGCCGCACGCGAGCGCGGGCGCCGTCTCGCGCGCGACGGAGTGCTCGCCGATCCGGCCGACGTCTACTACCTGACGCTCGATCAGGCGTCCGAACCGCCGCCCGACGTGAAGGAGATCGTCGTGCGCCGCCGCGCCGAGCGCGAACGCCTCGCGAAGCTGTCGATGCCGATCACGTTCAACGGGCATTGGGAAGCCGAGTCCACCGACGCCGCCTCGTTGAAGCCCGGCGAGGAGTTGTCCGGGATCCCGGCGTCCTCGGGCGTGATCCGCGGTGTGGTGAAGATCTTGCGCTCGGGAACCGCCGACGATCTGCAGCCGGGCGAGGTGCTGGTCGCCAAACTGACCGACACGGGGTGGACCCCGCTGTTCGGTTACGCCGCGGCGGTCGTCACCGACATGGGCGGTCAGCTTTCGCACGCGGCCGTCGTCGCTCGGGAGTTCGGTATCCCCTGCGTGGTGCAGACGAACAACGCCACGCTCCGCCTCCGCGACGGCCAAACCGTCGAGGTCGACGGAGCCACGGGGGTCGTCCGCGCGATCGACTGAAAGGGAGGTCCCCGTGGCGCTCTTCAAGGACGAGCATGAGGTCTACCGATACCTCGGTCAGATCTTCCGGGTCGCGCTGGACGATCCCGACCTCGCGTCGAAGGTTCGAGGGACGGGCCTGATCGTACGGATCGATTACACGGATCCGGACAGCACGATCGGGGTCGACTTCGACGCCGGTGACCTCTTCATCGGGACGTCGCAGTTGCCTGCCGGCTTCACGGCGAACATGACGCTCAAGATGTCGGCGGACGACGGGCACGGCTTCTGGCTCGGCAAGCTGAACATGACGGCGGCGATGGCGCGCGGCAAGGTCCGTGTGAAAGGCTCCGTCCCCAAGATGCTGAAGCTCATGCCCCTCACGAAACCGCTGCGATCGCGCTACGAGAAGATTTTGGCCGACGACGGTCGTACCGACCTGCTCAACGTCTGAGCCGGCATGCGCAGCGTTCAGTACTTCGGCCCGAAGGACGTGCGGGTCGCGAACGCGCCCGATCCCGGGATCGAAGAGCCGACCGACGCGATCCTGCGCGTAACCACGACCGCGATATGCGGAACCGACCTGCACATCTACCACGACAAGACGCCGGGTTCGGAGCCGGGGATGATCATCGGGCACGAGTTCGTCGGCGTTGTGGAGGAACTCGGGTCGGCCGTCCGAGAGATCGAGCCGGGGACCCGATGCGTCTCGGCGATGTACACGGCGTGCGGACGATGCGCCGCGTGCATGAGCGGCAACCATCGCGGGTGCCCGCATTTCATGATGTTCGGCGCCGGGCCACTCGCCGGAGATCTGGCCGGCGGCCAAGCGGAGCTTGTGCGCGTTCCGATGGCCGACATGACGCTCGCCGCCGTGCCGGACGGCTTGAGCGACGAGGACGTCCTGTTCGTGGGCGACATCCTCTCGACCGCGTACAGCGGACTGATCGCCGGAGCGATCCACCCCGGCGACACCGTCGCGGTCGTCGGCGCCGGCCCGCTAGGCCAGCTCGTCGTCGCGTGCGCGCCGCTGCTCGGCGCCGGAACCGTACTGGCCATCGATCTCGTCGACGAGCGGCTCAAACAGGCGGCCGAGCTCGGTGCGATCCCCGTCGACGCGCGGGAGGGCGACCCGCTCGACGCGGTCTTCGACGTGACGAACAACCAGGGCGCCGACCTCGTCGTCGAGGCGGTCGGGGCGGAGCCTTCTCTCGAGACGGCGTTCACGCTCCCACGGGTCGGCGGACGCGTCGTGCTGCTCGGCGTGCTCGTCGAGGAACCGTTCCCGGTGACCGCGGGTGAGGTCTTCCTGCGCGGACTCTCGGTGTCGGCCGTGATCGGCAACCCCTTCGCGCACCGGCCCGAGCTGATGCGCTTGATCGAAGCCGGACGTCTGTCACCGGCGCGCATCGTGTCGCACACGATGCCGCTCGATGATGCGGCCGAGGCGTACCGCATGTTCGACGCCAAAGAGGCGACGAAGATCGTCCTCAAGCCTTGACCAACGACGCGCCGCACGAGCCGGGCGTTTCGCCGCACGCGCGTCTCGCACCGGTTCCGACGGCGGCGGTCCAGATCGCCGAAGATTCGTTCCTCGGTGAGCGGATGCGCGCCGGCCGCGCCGGGATCCCGGCGTTGCTCGACCGGCTCGAAGAGCACGGCGTTGTAGACAACTTCCGCCGCCTCGCCACCGGCTCGGGCGAAAGGCGCGGCTTCTGGTTCTCCGATTCCGATCTCTACAAGACGATGGAGGCGGCGGCCGCGTCGCTGGAGTCCCATAACGATCCGGCCCTCCGCGCCCGGCTCCACGAGATCGCCGATGCCGTCGTTTCGGCGCAAGCACCGGACGGCTACGTGCACACGCAGTTCGAGAAAGAGCGGTACCAGGATGTGTCCTGGACCCACGAGCTGTACTGCGCCGGTCATCTCATCGAGGCGGCGCTCGCGTACCGGCGAGCCACCGAGGACGACCGGCTGCTCTCGGCCGCCACGCGGCTCGCCGATCACCTCGCGACAGAGTTCGGGCCGGGCCTTCGCGAGCAAGCCGACGGGCATCCCGAGATCGAGCTCGCGCTCGTGAGCCTCTACCGTGCGACCGGCAACGTACGGTACCTCGATCTGGCGAGGTTCTTCCTCGAGCGCGTCGATCACCGAGCGATGCCGCGCCTGACCGGACACGCGGTCCGCGCGCTGTACTACAGCTGCGGGCTCACCGACCTCGTCCTGGAGACGGGCGACGCGCCGGTTCGCGAGAGCCTCGACCGGTTCTGGACTAGCCTCGTGGACACCGGCTCGTACGTCACGGGTGGTGTCGGCGGACGCTGGGTCGGCGAGTCGATCGGCCGGCCGTATGAGCTCCCGAACGAAGGTGCATATGCCGAAACGTGCGGCGCGGCGGCCGCGGTGATGTGGAGCCGGCGCATGCTCGCGCTCACCGGCGACGCGCGGTACACCGATTTCGCCGAGCGCGCCCTCTACAACGGGTTCCTCGCCGGCGTGTCGCTGGCAGGCGACGAATGGTTCTACGTGAACCGGCTCGCGTGGAACGGCGAGGCCGAGGTCGATCCGTGGGGGATCGGACCGATGGTGTTCACCGGCGAGCTGATGAACTCGGCGCGGCGGAAACCCTGGTACGACGTCACCTGCTGCCCCTCGAACGCCGTCCGTCTCCTGGCATCGCTGCCAGGGCAGGTTTACGGGTCGAGTTCCGACGGCGTGTGGGTGCACCTCTTCGTCGCGTCGACGTTGCGGTGGCGAACGCCGGCCGGGCAGTCGCTCGTTCTCACGCAGGAGACGCGTTACCCGTGGGAAGGCGCCACGTCGATCACGGTGGACGTCGAGGAGCCCGAGGAGTTCTCCGTATTCGTTCGTCTTCCGTCGTGGAGCCGATCGCCAGCCGTCTACATCAACGGCAAGGAGATCGCCGAGACCGTCGCGGGCGCCTACCTGGAGCTCCGCCGGGTCTGGTCCGCCGGCGATGAGGTCGTGATCGAGTGGGACGACCGGCCGTTCTACGTGGAAAGCCATCCTCGGGTCGCCGAGAACCGCGACAGCGTCGCCATCCAGCGAGGGCCGATCGTGTATTGCCTGGAGGGAACCGACAACGGGACCGTCGATCTCTTCGACGTGGTGGTCGATCCGCGAGAACGGCTCGCCTGGTCGGACCGGCCGGATCTGCTCGGCGGCGTGACGGTCGTCACGGCCCGCGGCACGACCCTGGGGACGAGCGACGGAACGCTGTACAGGCGCGCCGGCGAGCCGCGAACCGCCGGCGGGTCGGTGGAGCTGACGGCGATCCCGTACTACGCATGGGCCAACCGAGATCCGGCGCCGATGACGGTCTGGATCCGTCGCGTGTGACCGGACCTGCGCGCTCGAAGTGAAAGCGTGTCCGAAAACGTACGCTGAGCGTACGTTTTCGGTCATATCTCGATCGAGCCAGCTCCATCTACAGCGGACACGGAAACCGCGTGCGATCCGGGAAGGGCAGCCTCCACGGCTCGCACGAACGCCGGTGCCGACCCGCGCACCAGCGCCAGCACGCAGCCGGCGAACCCGGCGCCGATGAGGCGAGCGCCCACGCACCCGTCCTGCGCCCGAGCGACCTCGACCGCACGGTCGAGGTCGCGCGACGAGACCTCGAAGTCGTCGCGCAGCGACGCGTGCGACGCGTCGACGAGACCGCCCATCGTCTCGAGGTCTCCTGCTCCCATCGCCGAGATGAAGTCGGCGACACGTCGATTCTCGGTTTCGACGTGACGCGTCCGCCGCTCGAGGCCCTCCTCGACCTCCGCACGTCGCTGCGCGTACCGCCCGTCGTCGAGCGCTCGGCGCGTACCGGTATCGATGACGACGAACGAGATCGAGGGCAGGCGTATGGGGCTCCACGTCACCGCGACGCAGTCGATCGCGAGCGCGTGGTCGGCAACGCCGTGCAGGACGGCCACCTGATCCATCACGCCGCACGGAACCCCGACCGCGAGATGCTCGGCGCGCTGCAAGACTTCCGCTGGTGGGGTCGTGCCGTCGAGCAAAGCTAAGGCTACGACGGCTTCGAGGGCGGCGGACGACGACAGTCCGGCACCGGCCGGGATCGACGACGAGATCACGCCGCGGAAACCCCGGACCCCGAGGCCCGCCTCCCGTAGTGCCTCGACGACCCCGGCGACGTACCGTCCCCACCCTTCGCCTGCCCCTATCGGATGCTCGAGCGAAACGCGTACCTCACCGGGAAGGTCGAGGGACGAAAGAACGACCTCGCCTTCCAGCGGGACGCTGGCGAGCACAGTTTCGAGATCGCACGCGAATGGAACGACGGTGCCGCCGGTGTAGTCCACGTGCTCGCCGATCAGGTTGACGCGGCCGGGCGCCCGCCACGCGCGCAGCCCGGGCTCGCCGGGCCGAACGCCGAGGCGATCGAAGAGCGCGTGGAGCGCTCTAGGGTCGCGGAGCGATCCGCACCTCGGTTCGTCCGGCGAGGTCGATCTGAACGTCTGCGCGGCCGTCGTGACCGGCGACGAGGTCCGATCCGCCGTTCACGCTGTAGCGACCCCCGGGGGCGAGGCGCGCGATCCCGAGCGTCACGCGGGATGCGCCGTTGCCGGGCTGCAGGACGAGGTCGAGCGCGTTGCCGTCGGTTACCGCCTTGGCGACCAGGGCCGCCGGATACGGCGCTTCGGCGAGGATCGGCCCCTCACGCCACACGTCGGGGAGCCCGCGGTCGAGCATGTCCCGGAACCCGCCGGGCCTGCCGAAGCGGCCGAGCAACGCCATGCCGTTGGCGATGACCGATCCCTTGTACGACATCGCACCGTCCTTCGTCTCCGGCGTGAACTTGGCGTCCATCGCAGCCTTGAGCGTCGAGAAGGTCTCCTCGTCGCCCATCTCGCGCGCGACCGCCGAGCACATCGCGTGCGGGGCGATGTCGGAGATCTTGTAGTTGCCGACGTCGATCTTGTCCCAGCCGCGCAGCTCGATCATGGGCTTGCCGTCATCGCCCGTTTTCACGAGCTCGTTCCGCACCAGCGCCCAGGTCCGCTGGGCGATGTCCGGCAGGCTCGCGCACAAGAACAGCGCGGTTCCTGCGTCCGCTTGGGTCGAGGTGAGCGACGGGATCGTCACGCCGAGCCGGCTCGAGCGGATGGCAGTGACGCGACCGTCGGCGGTCAGGAACTCGACGTCGACCGCGTGCCGGTACGAGTCGATCATCTCCGCGGCGTAGCCGGTCCCATG
>JBKKCR010000071.1:0-7610 GCA_046712825.1 Actinomycetota bacterium
CCGGGGGGGGGGGGGCGGGGGCGGGGGGGGGCCGCGGGTCCTCGAGCCCGGCGACCGACGCGACGTCGTGCGTTCGGTTCATGACCACGCCGCCGAGCGGCATCTTCTCGTCCCCGAGCCGCTGCACGAAATAGCGCGCCTCGCGCAGCGACGCTTCTTGCGGAGCCGAGACGACAACGAACGCCGTTCGTCGCGCGGCGAGCAGGTCGTAGACGCGCTTCGACCGCTCCTTGAACGTGTCGTACATCCCCTCGAACGCGAGGAAGAAGTTCGCGACGTCCGAGAGCAGCTCGCTGCCTGTGATCCTGGTGGCGACCTTCAGGAAAGCTTTGGCGCCGAAGTTCACCGCTTTCATGTACGTCTTGCCGGCCTGGAGGTACGGCCAGAGCAGCAGGCGCAAGAACCGGCCTTCGAGGAAGTCGGTAACCTTCTTCGGCGCGTCGAGGAAGTCGAGCGCGCTCCGGGTGGGCGGCGTGTCGAGCACGATCAGCTCCCAACGCCCTTCCTCGTGGAGCTCCCAGAGCTTCTCCATCGCCATGTACTCCTGCGTGCCTGCGAGCGTCGAGGAGATGTGTTGGTAGAAGGGGTTCGCGAAGATCTTCTCCGCGCGGTCGGGCGACGTCATGTCGAGGATCATGTCGTCGAACGTCGACTTCATGTCGAGCATCATCCCCCACAGCTCGCCCGGTGGCTTCTGCCGGCGCTCGCCCTCGAGTGGGATGCGCTTCGGGGTGTTGTCGAGGGCGTCCAGGCCGAGCGACTGCGCGAGTCGTCGCGCCGGATCGATCGTGAGAACGATGACGCGCCGTCCTTCGTCGGCGGCGCGAACGGCCAGTGCGGCGGCCGTCGTCGTCTTGCCGACGCCGCCGGGTCCCACGCACACGAGCACATGACGCTCGGCGAGGAGCTGCGAGAGAGCGCTCATCCGATCGCCCCCTGGGCTTCGAGCTCGGCGGACAACCGATCGATCTCTTCGCGCCCCATCCGAGGCGAGAAGATGTACGGCAGATGCAAGGACGGGATGCTCGTCTCGCGATCGAGTTCCGCGATCGCACCGCGTTGGCTGAGGGTCTTGCGCGCGTGCATCGACGTCACGCGCGCGAGCCCGTCCACCGCATCCTCGGTCAGGCGGATCCCTGCCTGCTCCGCATCGGCGGCGAGCGGCGTCGCCGCATCTTTCGCGAGGACCTTCAGTGTCGCGGGCGGGAAGACCTCGGGGAGGACGCTGTTGATCACGATGGGCCCCACGGCCACGCCCATCTTCGCGAGCGCGTCCGCCGCCTCGACCGTCTCGCGAACCGGCATGTCCTCGGGGAGCGTCACGAGCACGACCCGGCACCGCTTCGGGTCGGTCACCATGTCGAGCACTCCCTGCGCCTGCTGCCGGATCGGACCACTGCTCACGAGCTCTGTCACTGCCCGTGGCGCGTCGAGGAACCGGGGCAGCCGGCCGGTGGGCGGCGCGTCGAGGACGATCAGGTCGTACACGTAGCGGCCTTGCTGGCGGCGGCGCTCGGCCTCTTTGACCTTCCCGATCAGCAGGATGTCGCGCAGGCCGGGGGCGACGTTGGTCGCGAAGTCCACTGCTTTCGTGCCGCGGAGGACCTTGCCGACGCGGCCGATGCCGTAGAAGAGATAGAGGTACTCAACGAGCGCCTCGTCGGGCTCGACCGAGATGGCGGTGACGTTGGGCGCCAGGCGCCGCTCCTCGTAGCCGATGGGCCGCTCTCCGAAGAGTGGAGCGAGCGCCTGACGTTGCTCCACCTCGACGAGCAGCACACGCTTTCCGGCGCGGCCGGCGGCGAGCGCCAGCGCGGCGGCGACGGTGGTTTTGCCGACGCCTCCCTTGCCGGAAACGATCGCGAGCCGTGAGGCCGTCAGCGAGGCGGGCATCAGGGGGTCAATCATAGGCGGGCCCGCCAGCGAACGCGCCGGAGCCGCGCGCCGCTCGAACCGCTATCATCCGCGCTTGCCGTGCGCCGATTCGCGTGGCTCCTCCTCTTCCTCTCCGTGGCCGCAACCGCCTTCTCGGGGCCGGCCGTGGCCGGTGCTGCGTCGCTTCAGGAGGACGCACCTACCATCGACGTTGCCGAGGTGTTCGGGGTCCTCGATCCCCAACTGGCTGGGTTCGTTCTCGACCGCATCGAGGAAGCCAACACCGACGGAGCAGAGCTGCTCGTGCTCGAGCTGGACACGCCGGGAGCGCTCGAGGTCGACGTCCGGGAGATCATCGATGCCATCCAGGGCTCGCGGGTGCCGATCGCGGTCTGGATCGGCCCGCGAGCCGCACGCGCCCGCTCCGGCGGAGCGTTGATCGCCGCCGCCGCGCACGTGAGCGCGATCGGTCCGAGCGCTCGGCTCGGACCCGTCTTCCCGTCGGACCTCAGCATCGATCCCGATTCGCCGGAAGGCGCGCGCGTACGCGCGGAAGACCTCGCGCTCGTCGCATCGCTTGCGCAGGGGCGGCGGCGCGGCGACCCGTCCGCGTTCTTCGACCGCTCGCTCGGCGCGAACGCATCGCTCAGCGCCGGAGCGGTGGACCTGGTCACGCCCGTCGTCGCCGAGTTGCTCACCCTTTCCGACGGTCGAACGGTCACGACCGCTGCCGGTCCGGTGACGCTGCGGCTGCCGGAACGGGAGGCCGTGGTTCGATTCCTCAAGCCGGGCCCGATCAAAGCGTTGCTCCACACGCTGGCGACGCCGGCGCTCGCATATCTGATGCTGCTCATCGCCGCGATGCTGCTGGCCTTCGAACTGTTCCAGCCGGGTTTCGGGGTCGCCGGCGTCTCGGGCCTGCTTCTTCTGGCCGGCGCGATCTGGGGGCTGACGGTGCTCCCGGTGAGCTTGCTCGGACTGGCGCTGTTCTCGGCCGGGATCGCCCTGCTATCGGTGGACGTCGCCGTGAACGGGCTCGGCCTGCCGACGATCGCCGGTTCCGCCTTGCTCACCTACGGCTCGTTGACGATGTTCCCGGCCCCGGCCGGTGCGCTCGGCATCCGATGGTGGCTCGTTGCGCTCGGCGTCGTCTCGACGCTGGTCTTCTTCGTTCCGGTGATGACCTTCGTGAAGCGGTCGCGGCTCTCACCGACCGAACAGAAGGAGGCGCGGGCGCTCGTCGGGCAGCCGGGGCGGGTGCGGAGCGTCCTCAACCCGGAGGGTTTCGTGTGGGTCGCCGACGAGCTGTGGCGCGCTCGCTCCGAGGATGGCGACAAAGTACGGGTCGGCGAGGACGTCGTCGTGAGCGGGATCGAGGGAAGCCTGCTCCGCGTCCGCCGCTCCTGACGTCGCGACCGGCTCGGCGAGAAAAAAAGCCTTTCGAAACCCGGATACTTTTCTCAAAATACCTGGTCGCCCCTTTCCCAAAGCTGCTTCCGGCCGCAACATGTTCGCGGGTGCCATCGAAACGGAACATCCGTCCCTCCCCGGGCGTCGTATACCGGGAGAGAGGAGTTACGGCTGCGGCGAGCAAGCCCGCGAACGCCACGGCCCCATCGATGCGTCCGACATGGGATCTGAACCTCGTCTGGCAGTCCGAAGCCGGCTGCCGGGGCTCCGACGCGAACCTCTTCTTCTCGCCCACGCACGTGGAGACCAAGGACGAGCGGGTCGCCCGCGAGTCTCGGGCCAAAGCCGTCTGCAACGAATGCTCGGTGCGACGCGCCTGCCTCGCGTTCGCGCTTGCGACCCGCGAGTCGCACGGGATCTGGGGCGGACTTAACGAGCTCGAGCGCCGTCACGCAGCCGAGCGCACCGCCGTCTAACCGCCGGCATCTCCGAGCGGGCACGGTTGCTTCCCCCGGGCGGAGAACCGCGTCCTGGTTCTCCGCCCGACCATCGCCCGCCATTTGAGGGCCCTGCACACAAACACTAGGCTCGCGTTCGGAGCCTAACGCGATCTGGAGGTGTCCTGTGCAGCAGTGGGAGTACGCATCCGCACCGCTCGTTCCGCATGCCGTGCAAGAGATCCTCAATAACTGGGGCGACGACGGCTGGGAGCTCGTCCAGATCTACCAGCCGGGGGACGTGCCGGGCACCGTCGCCGTCTTCAAGCGGGCGAAGGCGTAACGTGCCGACCCCGGAGGAACGCCTCGTCGAGCTCGGGCTGACCCTGCCGGAGCCGCCGACCGCGATCGCGGCGTACGTCCCCGCCGTCGTTCACGCCGGACTGATCTGGGTGTCCGGGCAGGTCCCCATCCGCGACGGAGGGCTGCCGCGGCTCGGGCTCGTCGGACGGGATATCTCCGTTGAGGAAGCGGCGGAGGAAGCCCGATTCTGCGCGCTGAACGCGCTCGCGCAGCTCAAAGCCGCGGCGGGTTCGCTCGGGCAGATCGAACGCATCGTGAAACTCACCGTGTTCGTGGCGTCGAGCGCCGGGTTCCACGCTCAGCCGTTGGTCGCCAACGGCGCGAGCGAGCTGTTTCAAGCGGTGTTCGGCGAGCAAGGCCGCCACGCCCGCTCCGCGGTCGGGGTCGCCGAGCTTCCGCTCGGGGCGCCGGTCGAGGTCGAGGTGATCGCGGCGCTGCGTGGCTAAGCGCCGTTACCGAGGACGCGGACGTCACCCGACCGTTTCGTGAATCCCGTCGCGTCGAGGTGCTCGAGCAGCGGGATCAGGTACTTCCTGCTCATGCCGAGCAGCTCGCGGATACGCGAAGCCGTGAGCGGGCCGTGGTCGCCGATGGCCTGCGCGATCGCCTTCTTGGCGTCTTCGAAAGGGTCTCGGGCGAACGCGATGTCGGCCGACACCTTGACGATCTCCCCTCCGTCGCCCAGCGCTGCAACGAGGTCGGCGCCGTGGCTCGCGACGAGCTCCTTCAGCGCCGGCGGGGCCAGGCCGGCGGCTCGGAGCGTCCCGAGCGCGCGGTCGCGGGCCGCCTGATGCTCGGGAGACAAGGTCACCTGGTGGGACGTGAGGCGGAGCAGCGGACCGTCGGAGGCGACCCGGCCGGCAAGTGCGTCGGAGAAGGCTGAGAACAGCTTGGCATCTTTGAACCCTGCCGCGGTCCTGGCCTCTTCGCGGGACATGCCGCGAGCGAGTGGATTCGCTTCGTGGAAGGCGCGCAACGTGCCGACGAGTGCTTCGGTCGCGCGTCCCAGCCACGCGGCGGAAACGGCGTATCCGCGGATCGGGCCCTCGGACGGTGCGATGCCGGCGAGCCAGTGCAGGTCGGAAGCGGGAATGCAGCCGCGCTCGTCGATGACGGCAGCAGCGAAGCCGCCGCGTCCCGCGTCCCGGCGGGCCGTGAGCTCGACGACCCGGGTGGTCTTCTCCGCGGCGCCGAGCCGCGAGCGCGCCGGATGCGCGTCCAGGATCATCCCTCCGCCGACGGTCTCGCTGCGCCCGATGTCGCGCAGAACGAAGCGGTCGAAGGCTTCGGCGACGATCGGCTCGCTCAATGCCAGCCGCGCGAACGAGCCGTCGTGGGAGATCGTTCGCGCGTCGAACAAGCGCAGTCGCGCGTCGACCTCGGCCGACCCCACATGGAGCTTGTAGGCACCCCGCGATCCGATCGCGTGACCGACGCCCCGGACTGGACGCATCCAGACGTCGAGCATCGTGGTCGGTCTCCATCGTCCCGGCCTTACCACCGCATCGCCGCGGCGGATCGCGCTCCGGTCGAGCCCGGCGATATTCAGCGCCACCCGGCTCCCGGGCTGGGCCTCGTCGCGGTTGCGCTTGTGCGTCTGGATGGAGCGGATTCGCCCTTTGCCGCCGCCCGGCAGGATCTCGATCTCGTCGTCGACGCGCAGCCTGCCGCCGGTCAGCGTGCCGGTAACGACGGTGCCGGCGCCCTTGATGGAGAAGGATCGATCGACGAAAAGCCGCGGCCGGTCGCGGTCGGCGCTCTCCGGCGTCCGGTCGAGCAGCGTCTCGATCGCCGCGATGAGTGCATCGAGCCCTTCGCCGCCGATCGCGGAAACGGGAACGATCGGAGCGCCTTCGAGCGTGGTCCCTTCCAAACGCCCCGCGATCGCGGAACAGATCGCGTTCAACTGGTCGCGGTCCACGAGGTCGCTCTTGGTGAGCGCCACGACACCGCCGCGCGTGCCGAGGAGGTCGAGGATCGCCAGATGCTCCTCCGACTGCGGCTTCCAGCCTTCGTTCGCTGCGACGACGAAGATCGTCGCGTCGATCGAGCCGGCGCCGGCGAGCATGTTGGATACGAACCGCTCGTGGCCGGGGACGTCCACGATCCCCACCTCTCCATGTCTCTTAAGCGTGAGCCAGGCGAACCCGAGATCGATGGTGAGCCCGCGGGCTTTCTCTTCTGCGAGCCGGTCGGGGTCGATGCCGGTGAGCCGCTCGATCAGCGTGCTCTTGCCGTGATCGACGTGCCCGGCGGTGCCCAGGACGTGCATCAGCGCGGTACGCGCGTGCGTTTGAACTCGTTCAGATCGCCGCGATGGAGGTTGCTCAGGAGTTCGTCGATGTCTTCGGGTGTCGCGGGACGCATGAGCCGGACGAACACGGCGTCCTCGCCTTGGATCAGGGTCGGCACGCCGAAGACGGCCCAGCGATCGACCGCTTCCGTGTGCTCGGCGGCCAGCGTCTGGATCGGGCGGTCGGAGGCGACCTCTTTCGCGACCGCGTCCGGATCCAGACCGGCAGCCGACGCCGCCGCGCGCAGCTCTTCTTCGATGAGCCGCTTGCCGTGCACGTGGCGGATGTCGAAGACGCGGAGATGGAACTCACCGAACTGCCCGGGGAAGGAGTCGCGAACCGCGAGCGCCCACTCGAGCGCTCGGACACCGGTGCCCCGCCCGTCCGGCGGTCGCTCCCACACCGGGGGATCACCTTCGGGGACGTGCACCTGATCGAGGGAGAACGGCAGGAATCGAGCGGTCCAGTCGTGGCCGTCGCGCAGCCCGGCCACCAAACCGATGTGCATGTGGCGTGCGAACGGGCACCGATAATCGAAGGTGATCGCGAAATCTCGAGGCATGCGAGTAACCCTAAACGGTCCGACCCGGACGCGGACGGGCGCTCAGTGCCGCCTGGAGGGCAGCCGCAAGGACGTCGTCCTCAGCAGGGTCCACGGTGCGGAGGTCCAGGACGAAGCGCTCGTCCTCGAGGCGGCCGATCACCGGCGGGTCGTTCGCGCGCAACACGGCGGCCAGGATGCTCGGGCGCGGATGCCGGGCGACGAGCAGGACGGTTGCCAGCGCCTGCCCCGGCAGTGAGCCGCCGCCGGTGACGCTGCTGCCCGGTTCGACGGTCACCTCGCCGGGCGGCAAGGCGGCGACCAATCGATCGGCTCGCGCCCGGATCTCTTCAACGGAGGACGCGATCGCGCGGACGGCGGGGATGCTTCCCGTTTCTCCTCGCGCGTGCGCCAGGGCCGTCGCCTCCATCGCGGCGAGGGTGAGCTTGTCGGCTCGGACGGCGCGCGCGATCGGGCTACGGCGGCATGCATCCATGAGCACGCGCCGGCCGACGAGCACCCCTGCCTGCGGTCCGCCGAGGAGCTTGTCTCCAGAGAAGCACACCAAGTCACAGCCGGCCGCGATCGCGCCGGCCGCGCTCGGCTCGCCGGACAGCCGGTCGTCCTGTTGCAGCAGTCCGCTCCCGATGTCGTAGAGGAGCGACACGCCGGCCTCGTGCGTGATCGCCA
>JBKKCR010000072.1:0-35395 GCA_046712825.1 Actinomycetota bacterium
TCGGTCGCGCCCGGTCTCGCCGAGCAGGGACGCGTTCTCGCGATCGATCTCGCCGGGTTCGGCCGGACGCCGCCGGCCGGAAGACGCGCAACGCTGGGTGCGAACCGGCGCTTGCTGAACCGCTTCATCCATGCGACGAACGCGGCGCCGGCGATCCTGGTCGGGAACTCGATGGGCGGCGCGATCAGCGCGATGCAAGCGTCCGCTGAGCCCGAGACGACGGCCGGCCTGATCCTCGTCGACCCCGCGCTTCCGCGGGCCCGCTCGGTAGCGCCCGATCCGCTGATCGCGGCGGTCTTCGCGGCGTACTTGGTGCCGGGGGTAGGCGAGCAGTTCATCCGGCGGCGGGCGAAGCTTCTGGGGCCGGAGAGGCTCGTTCGGGAGACGATGAAGACCTGCTGTGTCGATCCGACCCGCATCGACCCAGCCGTTATCGACGCGCACGTCGCGCTCGCGACCGAGCGCCAATCGTTCGCGTGGGCGCACAAGTCGTTCCTCACCGCCGCGCGGAGCCTGCTCCGTCGTCTGGCTCGCCGCGAGCGCTTCCTCGCGATGCTGCACGCAATCTCGTGCCCGACGATGATCGTCCACGGCGAGAAAGACCGCCTCGTACCGGTCGCGGCCGCGCGTGCGGTGGCCGAGATGCGATCGGACTGGACGTTGCAGGTGCTCGACGACATCGGCCACATCCCGCAGCTCGAAGCCGCCGAGCTCTGGCTAGCGACGGTGAATGCGTGGCTGACCGGCAACGGGCGCGCCGCTGCCGTCGTCAGCGCGGCGAGCTAGCTGCCGAACAGGCGGTTCGCCGTCGACTCCAGCGCGCTTCGCGAGGAGAACGCCGGCTTCCAACCCAGCGTGGTCCGCGCGCGCGTCGAGTCGACCAAGATCGGGTAACGCATCAGGTCAACCCAGTCCCCCGGAACCTTCGAGATCCCGAGGCGGTGGGCGATATCGACCACCTGCCGCGTCCCGAACAGCGGGACGGGAACCGCGCGGGCCCGCATGATGCTCGCGACGTCGCGGGCGCCGAGCACGTCCTCGCCGGCAAGGTTGAAGGCGCCCGGCGCGTCGTTCACGATCGCGAGGCGGAACGCCTCGGCGACGTCGTCCTCGTGCACCGCTTGCATCAGCAGGCGGCCGCCCTGGATGGGGTTCGGGAACAGCCGCGGGAACCACGGCTTGAAGATCGGCAGCCGCCGCGCCGCGTCGGGGAGGAACTCCCACAGCATGTCCTCGAGGCCGGGCCCGGCGACGGCGCACGGCCGCATCCTCGTGACGGTGAACTGCGGGTGCTCTTTCTCGAACAGGTCGAGGATCCCCTCCACCTCCGATTTCTCTTCCGAGTACGACACGCCCGGCGTGCCGCGGGTCGGATGCTCTTCCCCGATGAGGTCGGGGTTGTCGGCGTGCGCACCGTAGGCCGCCACGGATGAGGCGTAGATCAGCTTGCGTGCGCCTGCCTCCGCGGTCGCGGCGAAGACGTTGCGCGAGCCGTCCACGTTGATGTCCCGGCGTTGCCGCTGGTCGGCGCGAGACCCACCGATGACGAACGCGAGGTGCACGACGACGTCTGCCCCGTCGAACGAAATGCGCAGATCCGGGTCTCGGACGTCGCCCTGCCGGTAGACGAGCTTGCGGAACCCCTCCGCCTCGGGATCGAACGGGCGCCGGGCCACGCCGATGACCTCGGTGACCTCCGGCTCGTCATCCAGAAAGCGCGCGAGCGCCTTGCCGAACTGGCCCGTGATCCCAGTGACCGCGACGCGCATCAGACGCCCGCGGCCTTCTTGAGCTCCAGGATCGCGGCGCTCATGTCGGCGGCGAAGTCGTCGATGTCGGGCATCGAGTCCCAGTCGCTCGTGATACCGAACGCCATGGTGCCGGCGAGGCTCGTCAACGCGATCGCGAGCGCGAGCGTCTCGCCGAGCGGCATCACCGGATACGTCGCCAGCAGCTTCGCACCTGCGAGGTAGATCGGGATCTGCGGGCCGGGCACGTTCGAGATGACCAGATTGAGCAGCCGCTGCCGGGCGACCGCCCTCGCCGCAAGACCGTGGAGCGTCGGCGGCGCCCAGGTGCCGATGTTCATCAGCGCCCCGGCCGCGACCGCCTGATGCGACTGCTTGAGATCCTTGGTCGTGGCCGTGATCGCACGGAGTCGCGAGGTCGCGTCCATCGGGCCGACGGGGAGATCCACGAAGATCGAGGTGACCTGGTTGCCGAGCGCCATCTTCTGCGACTCATCGCGCGTCGACACGGGCACCATCGCGCGCAAGGACAGACCCTGGGTGGGCTCGCCGCGGCGCTTGAGGAACCGGTGCAACGCTGTCGCGACGGTCGCGAGGACCACGTCGTTGACCGTCCCGCCGAGCGCATTCTTGATCGCCTTGAAGTCTGCGACCGGGGCTTCGGTCATCGCGAAACGCCGGTTCGGGCCGACCGGGCGGTTGAACGGGCTGTTCGGCGGCGCGCCGGCCGAGAGGATCGAGCCGAACCCGGAGATCGTCTGTTGCACCTGCTGGAGGATGATCTCCGGCGCGCGAACCGCCAGCCCGATGTTCCCGATCGCGGAGCGAACCGGGTGGGTGATCTGCTCGCGCAGCGTGTCGAAGAGCAGCTCGCGGCGGCTCGGAGCCGGCTCCGGCTCGTACGGCTCGGGGTCGACGACGCGGGGCTCGGGACCGAGGTCGAACAGGACGGTCGCGAGGTCCATACCGCTCATGCCGTCGATCATCGCGTGGTGCGCTTTGTGGAGCACCGCGACGTGGTCGTCCTCGAGCCCCTCGATGAAGTACATCTCCCACAGCGACTTCGAACGGTCGAGCGGCCGCGAGTGGATCCGCTGCACGTAGTCGGACAGCTCCTTCTTCCCGCCGGGCTTCGGCACCGCGCCCTTGCGGAAGTGGAAGTCGAGATCGAAGTCCGGGTCGTCCACCCAGACCGGCCGGCCGGCGCCGAACGGCACGAACATCACCTTCTGACGGAACCGTGGGATCAGGTGCTGACGCTCGCGGTACAGGCGCTTCAGATCTTCGAAGAACCCATCCGGACCGCCCGGTCTGGTCGACGGATCGAGGATCGAGAGGCCGGCCACGTGGTAGTGGACGTTCGGCTTCTCGAGGAGCAAGAACTGGACGTCGAGTGCGGAGAGTCGCTCTGCCATGTGTGCCTCCGGTTCAAACCTTCATCGGGATCGCGTCGGGAACGATGTCGAAGGTAGCTGGCGTGGTGCCGACGACCTCGCCGTCGGCCTCGATCAAGATCTTGGCGTCCCCGTCGACCGTCACGCTCGTCGCGAGGAACTCCTTGATGAACGGGCTCGGGAGATGCTCGCCTTTGAACATCTTCTGCATCGCCTTCACGGACTCCCCTTTGGGTCCGTGAGAGATCTGGACGTCGAACAATCCGTCTCCCGGCGTCGCGCGTGGGGCGACACGCATCCCGCCGCCGAAGAATTGACCGTTCGCGACCACGAGCATCGAGAAGACCCCGTCGCTGGAGACCTCCGAGAGCGTTTCGTCCTCGCGGTGCTTGCCGGCCGTCGCGCGGCCGTGCATCACGACGCGCGCGGGGCGAGCTTTGAAGGTCGCGATCCCTTTGAGCGCGGCGAGCCGGTATACGGACGCGCCGAGGAACTTCGGCATCCGCGTCGTGGCATCGACGATCTCTGCGCCGATCCCCGCGTCGGCGATGTTGGCGAACCAGCGCGTGTGCGGCGCGCCGTCGCGTCCGATGCAGCGGATGCGGCCGACGTCGATCTTCCCCCACAAGTTGTCGCCGAGCAGATGTCCCGCGGCCTCAGCGGGATCCTGGGGCAAGCCGAAGGTCTTGACGAAATCACAGCCGCTTCCGGCGGCGACCACGCCGAGCACGGTCGCCGGGTTGCGTGGCCTCTCGTCGTCCATGAGGCCGTTCACGACCTCGTGGACCGTGCCGTCACCCCCGACGGCGACGACGAAGGTACAGCCCGCATCGATCGCGCGTCGCACCGCCTCGGTCGCGTGCCCCGGTTGCTCGGTGATCGTTACGTCGTGATCGACGCCACCCTCGTCGAGGACGCGCTTGACCTCGGGCCAGCCTCGTTCGACCGCGCCGCGACCGGCCCGGGGATTGATGATGATGTGAGCGCGCCCGAAAGGGGAAGGCATCTCGCCACATACCGTACCCGCGCGCGCGGCTCGGGGACAATGCGACGCTCGGTCCTTGCTCGGGCTGCGCGTTTACGAGGCGATCCGGATCGAACCGATGCGGCCATCCTCCGAGAGCACCCACAGGACCGATCCATCGCACGCGAGGTATCGGGGCGCAACGTCCAGGCGAAGAGCGGCGCCGACCTCCCCCAGCGGCGTGAGCGAGCGGACGCCGAAATCGGCCTGCGAGAGCCACAGCTGCTCGCCGCATGGCTCGATGCCGTTCACGGTGCCGCCGACGTCGAGCGGGTGAGTCTCGGCCGCCGCCGGATCGACCCGCACGACCGTGGACGCAGTCGCTGCCCACAGCGACCCGAACGCAGCGGCGGCGGCGACCGGCTCGCGCGCTACCCCCGCGTACGTCTCACGCGTCATGCCGGTCGCCGGGTCGCGAAGCGTCGCGTCGCCGGTCTCGGAGATCGTCCAGAGGGCAGGCGCCTCCGTCCGAACCCACATCAGCGGGTCCGCGCTCGCGATCGTGCCCGCAGAGCCATCGCGTACCAGCAGCACCCTTCCGTCGAGCATCCCCACCCAGAGACCGCCGCCGCCAACCGCTGCGCTCATCGGGACCGATCCGCCTAGGTCCACGGTCGCGTCGACCTCGCCGGACGCCGCGTCGATCGCGACCACCTTCGCCTTCCGCGTACGCATGGACCGGGTCGAGATCAGCGCCCACAACCGGCCGGGCGGTCCCTGAACGAGACCGTCGAGCGAGAGAACCTCTCCGCCGAGATGCTTGGTTCGGCTCCCCGGCCCGCGCTTGGAGATCTGGAACAGCGTTCCGGAGCAACTGAGGATCCAGAGGTGATCCTTGGTCGCCTCGAGCCCACACGGCTCTCCGGAAAGTGCGGCCGGTCGGGTGAAGTCTCCGGCGCTCGGCGTTGCCGCCGGGGACGCGGTCGGCCCGGCGTCGTTCGTGGCCGAGCATCCGGCCAGTGAGCCCAGCGCTACGAGCACGACGAGGATGTGCTTCATCCGGCGGCCCCGCAGCGCTCGTCCAAGTAGCGTCGAGCCGCGTTCTCATCGAATCGCCGTCCTCGCACCTCCTTGCGGTTCTCGGAAACGGCGGCGGCGATCTCTCGGCAGGTGACGATCTCGTTCTCGCGATCGGTCCGGACGGCGTCGTCGATGACGGCTCGCGGACCGGACAGCGACCGGCACGCCGGGTCGCTCGGTCCCAGTACGTACGTGCGACCGGCATGGTGGGCATAGACCAGATCCTTCTCGGGATCGTAGCCCGAGTCGACGGGAACCTTTTTCGGGTCGAGGTCCACCGCGAAGTCGAAACACTTCCCCGGTGCTTCTTGATCCGGCGGCGTGCTTCCGATGGAGGGAGCGGCGAGCGCGACGGCCACTCCCACGACGGCGACGACACACCCGATCCCGACGACCTTGCGAAGCCTTGATCTATCCACCTGGATCACCTCTTCGTCCGAGCGCAGGGTTCAGTAGTAAACGGGCGAGTTCTTGTAGACGACGTCGCGAACCATCTTGCGATCGACCGGAAGCCATCCCGTCGTCATACCGCAGTAAAGGCCGTTGTTCGCGATCGACGTGTGACCGCAGTAATCGAGGAACCCCATCGAGTGACCCGTCTCGTGAAGCAAGAAGTTGATCTTGTACGTCGAGGAGTAGGTCTCGAACCGTGGTTCGTTGATATGGATCCGGCTGATGTGATAGCCGCATGGGTACGGCACGTACCAGATCGCACACCAAGAGCTCGCTGCAAGGCTGTAGTGGTGATGCCCGCCGTAGTCGCCGTGTCCCGCGTCCTCCCACTGAGTTGTCGTCATGTAATCGAGCATGATGTCGGTGTACTTGTCGGCCGTCGCGGTGCACGCTTTGGCGCGGAACGAGATGCCGCCGGGCCAAGCGCCTTTGAACTCCACCGATCCCGCTGCCAGTCCGGACTGCACCTTCGCCCACGCGCTCGCTTCCGTCGTCTTGCATTTGTCGGAGTAGACGAAGAGCTCCGACGGAAACATCTTGAGATCGTCGAGCCACAAGAAACCGTGCGAGGGAAAGGTTCCCTTCACGTGGCTCAACGGCTGATGCGAGGCGAGGCTCGGTCGTGCGTTGAGCCCGAGACACGCCGCGACGACGGCTCCGACCAATATCGTTCGTCTGATCCTAAGTGTCATGCCCACCTCCGAGGAGTCGATCCGGCTCACGGGAAGCGGGAAGAGGTGGGAAGAGGCAAAGGAGAGGTTCGCTCGCTGTTCGATGCTGAGCCTGTCGCGAGGATGGTGCGTCGTGCGGCCGTCGTCAAGGATGACGATCGGCGCGGACGGGTCGCGGCGTTCGGCTAGAGGCCGAGCTTGCCGGGGTTCATGATCCCGGCCGGATCGAGCGTTCGTTTGATCGCGCGGAGAACCTCGAATCCTTCACCGAGCTCCTCTCGGAGCCACTCGGCCTTGAGCAACCCGACGCCGTGGTGATGTGTCACCGTTGCACCGGCCCCCAGCGCGGCGGTTGCGGCCGCGTTCCATGCCGCGCGGTAACGCGCCTCGAGCGCGCCCTCATCGGTCGAGCCGACGAACACGAACGTGAAGTAGAGGCAAGTCCCCTGCGGATACACATGGGATGCGTGACACCCGACCACGTCGGCGTGGGCGCCGAGCGCGTCGCGGACGGATGCGTACAGCTCGTCGACCGGCCACAGTCCGGCGATCTCCATGGTGTCCACCGCCGCGACCGGTCCGAGCATCTCGTTCAGCATGATCCGGCGGAACGTGCCGACCGCGTCGTTGCGGTGCTCCCACCAGCGCTCGGCGAGTGCCGGCCCCAGGTCGCGCCCGCCCGCTCCCACGACGATCTTCCGGACGGCCTGTTCCTCTGCGTCGGCGAGATCGTTGCCCTCGAACCGCAAGACGAGGAGCGCGCCTTCGGGGCGGTCGTCCGCGTCCCGGAATGCGATCCCCACGTCGGTCTCGTCGTAGAGACGCATCACCGCCGGGCGAAGCTCCTCGCGCGCCACACGACGAACGGCATCGAGGCCGACGGCGAACGAATCGAATGCATAGGCGCCGTGCGTGACGACGCTCGGCGCAGGGCGGATCGCGAGGGTCGCCTCCGTGACGACGCCAATTGAGCCTTCGCTCCCCACGAACAGCCGGGCGAGATCGGGTCCCGCGGCCGTCGCCGGCACCGGCCTGGTGCGCACGATCCTGCCGCCGGGAAGAACGACCTCGAGCCCGAGGATCATGTCCTCGAGCCGACCGTACCGCGCCGACTTCTGCCCTGCCGATCGCGCCGAGATCCACCCGCCCAGCGTCGAGATGTCGATCGATTGGGGGAAGTGGCCCAGCGTGAGGCCGAGCCCGGCGAGATGTTCCTCGAGCGCCCGGCCCATGATCCCGGTTTGAGCCGTAACCGTCAGGGCCTGCGGATCGACCGCGAGCACGCGATCCATCGCTCTGGTATCGAGCGCGATCGCGCCGGCAACGGCCTCGGCGCCGCCCGACACGCCCGAGCCGCCGCCGAACGGAACGACCGCCGTCTTGGTCTCCTGCGCCCACCGCAGCACCGTGGCAACCTCCTCGGTGGAACGCGGACGGACGACGGCCGACGGCAAGGTCATGGTTTCGCCCCTGCGGAAACGCAGGAGCGCCAGCGGCCACCAATCGAACGCGTGCGCGGCGAGATCCTCGCGGTCGATCGAGACGGCCCCGTCGGGTAGCAGTGTCTTCAGCGCGTCGATCGGCTCGGGCACGGCGCCCACTGTAGAGCAGAGGCGCCCGTCGTCGAAATGGTCAGATCGCGCCGCTGTACGCGACGACCCCCCGATAGACGGCGCGGGCTGCGTTCCGGCATCGGGTGGCAAGGTCTTCGGAGGGCGCCACCTCGGCGAGCTGACGCAGCAGATCCCACACCTGCTTCGTGGTTCGCACGAAGTCTCCCGCCGACAGCTCCCCCATCGCGAGCACCTCCTCCAGCGGCTCGTCCTTCGCCCACCACCAGATCTGCTCGGCGAATCCGGGCTCGGGCTCGCTGCAGAGCTCTATGCGGCTCGCTTCCTCCGCCTCGTGGATGCGGCGATAGATCCGCATGATCGAGCCGAAGGCCTTGCGGACGCGATCGGTCGGCCACTTAACCTCTACGTCGAACCCGCGTGGGTCGTAGACGAGTGCGGAGACGATCGCGGCGAGATCCGGTACGTCCAGGTCGTCGAGGAGCCCCTGCGCCATCGCCTCGGCGACCAAGAGGTCGCTCTCGTTATAGATGCGGCACAGCCGCTCGCCCTTCTCCGTGAGCTTGTCCTCGGCCACGTACCCGAACTGACCCAGCACATCGCGCACGCGTTCGAACATGCGCGCGAGCGTCTCGGTCCTGCGCGTCACCGTCTTGCGCAACGCATCGGTGTCCTTCGTGAGCGAGTCGTGCCGCTCCGCCCACTTCTCGTGCTCTTCGCGGTCGGGGCAGGCGTGGACGGGGTGCGCACGGACCTCTTCCCATGGCGAAGAGGAGCCGGCGACGAGCGCCTCCGGCCGCTCGACCGGTGTTTCAGCAGGCTCATCCGCCCCGGAGCGACGCCGGGTGGAGGGGAGCTCGGACAGCCGCTTCGCCACCTCGGTCCGGAACGAGCGGGACCGGTGATCTCCCCGCGGAAGCCGGATCTCGCCCACGATCTCGGGGCCGAAGCCGAAGTCCCGCATCCCGAGCCGGGCGGCCCGGTCGTCGGAGGCCACGACGACGATCTGCGGCTGGCCCCCACTCCCGCGACGGACGTCCACGATCGCCACCTTCCCTCGCATGCGGCCGCGACGGAGGTTGACGACCAGACCCGGTCGCAACGAGGCGACCTGCTCGCGACGGCGGGCGTTTCCGTGCACGCGCGTCGCCTTCTCTGCGGCGCGCGCCTTCTTCACGAGGTCCCAGTACTCGGCGACGTCGCCGCGGTCGCACGCCATGTGCTCCCGGTAGCCGGCGAGGAACTTCTCGTTGCGCTCGATCTGTCGCTCCTGGCGGGTCACGCCCCGGTCGACCAGGAACTGTCCGAACGAAAGGTTCAGCAGCCGCTTCGCGTCCTCGATCGCGTAGCGGCGGATGAGGTTGACCGCCATGTTGTAGGACGGGCGGAAAGACGAGGACAGCGGGTAGGTGCGGGTCGACGCGAGATGGAGGATGCGATCGGGAGGTATGTCCTGCTGGAACAAGACGATCCCGTAGCCGACCGGGTCGATACCTCGCCGCCCGGCCCGGCCGGTGAGCTGCGTGAACTCGCCAGGCGTCATCATCTCGTGACGCTCGCCGGTGAACTTCATCAGCCGCTCGATAACGACGGCTTTCGCCGGCATGTTGATGCCGAGCGAGAGCGTCTCGGTGCCGAAGACGATCTTGACGAGGCCGCGCTCGAACAGCTCCTCGACGGTTTCCTTGAACAGAGGGATCATGCCGGCGTGGTGGGCCGCCACGCCTCGGGTCAAGCCCTCGAACCAATCGGCGTATCCGAGGACCGCGTGATCCTCGACGGGAAGCACCGACGTGCGCATCTCGACGTACTCGCGGATCCGCTCGCGTTCTTCCTCGTCGACGAGCCGCACTCCGCTGCGCAGGCAGAGCCGGACCGACTGATCGCATCCGGCTCGCGAGAAGATGAAATAGATGCCCGGCAGCATCCCTTCCCCGCGGAGGCGTTCCACCACGTCGACGCGGTCGGGCACCAATCGGGAGCGTCGCGGCGGCGGACGCCGCCAATCCTTGTTCTTCCGGGGGCTCGATTCCCCGAGTCTTCGCAATGCCGGGTTCGGCTTGAGCTCGTCGCCCTCGCGGATGAACAGCGGATGGAGCTTGTCGGCCACCATGAGGAAGTGCTCCAGTGGTACCGGCCGCTTTTCCGTGATGATCACGTCGGTCTTGCCGCGCACGGTCGAGAGCCACTCCCCGAACTCCTCCGCGTTCGAGACGGTGGCCGACAGAGCCGCGACGCGGACTTCCTCGTCGAGCTGGATGAGGACCTCCTCCCAGACGGCCCCGCGATACTGATCCTTGAGGTAGTGAACTTCGTCCATGACGACGTAGCCGAGCCCGTTCAACGTCGGCGACTGCTCGTAGATCATGTTGCGCAGCACCTCGGTCGTCATCACGACGACCGGCGCTTCCCCGTTGATCGAGTTGTCGCCGGTGAGCAGCCCGACGTTGGCAGCGCCGTGGCGCGCGATGAAGTCGCCGAACTTCTGATTCGATAGCGCCTTCAAGGGCGTGGTGTAGAAGCACTTCGTCCCGCCCTGGATCGCAGCCCACACGGCGAACTCCCCCACCACCGTCTTTCCGGCGCCGGTCGGCGCGCAGACGAGGACGCTCCGTCCTTCGGCGAGGGCGCGGCACGCCGCGACCTGGAAGTCGTCGAAGGGGAACGGATACCCACGCTGGAAGTCGGCGAGGTCCACAGCGTTCAATCCTATTGTCACGGGGTGACGGGCCTCCCCTTAGGGCGCCACGACGTTCAACGCGGACGGTTCCAACGTCAGAGTGGCGGGGAGGGGCCCGATCTCCTCGCCGTCCGCGTACAAGGCGAACGGCCGGTCGGCCTCGATGCGCACCCGACGGCCCCGCGCGACCTCGACCGCCGGGTGCCGGACGTGGCCGCCGGTGAAGAGCCTCGGGAGCTGCGCCAGCAACGTGGCCCTTCCCATCTCTCCGACCATGCATACGTCGAAGACGCCGTCGTCGAGCCGGGCATCGGGCGTGATCCGCATGCCTCCGCCGTACGACGAGGCGTTGCCGACCGCCACGAACATGCCGGCGAAGGAGCGTCGCTCGTCGTCGAGCGTTACGTCGAAGCGCGCCGGCCGGAACCGTTTGAGCGTCCGCAGAACGGCGACCAGATATACCGGAGTTCCGCGGAGGTAGCGGATCCCATTGGCCTCCCGGTTCACTTCGGAGTCGAACCCTCCCCCGGCGACGCAGAGGAACGCGCGCCCGCCCTCGATCCGGCCGACGTCGATGGATCGACGCGTGCCGCGGGCGATCACCGCGCACGCCTCGAGCGGTTTGCGCCTCGCGTACCCGAGGTTCGCGGCGAGATCGTTCCCCGTCCCCGCCGGCACGATCCCGAGCGCCGCACGCGACCCGATCACGCCCTGCGCCACGAAAGCCACCATGCCGTCCCCGCCGACGGCGACGACGACCTCATGACGCGACGCGGAGGACGCACCGAGCTCGGACGCATGCTCCGCGGATCGAGATTCGAGCACTTCGACGTCGCACCCCATGCCGGTCAGTCGCGAGCGCACCTCGGGAAGGATGCGCGCGGCTTTCCCGCGCCCGGACGAAGGATTGACGACGAGGCCGACCGAGCGGCCCGCGGCCATGCCTATTGGCCGGTTCCGTCCGTCGGGGTGGTGTCGAGCTTGGGCTCCACGCCGTAGCGGTCCTTCAGGTCGTCGAACATGGTTTGCCCGATCGTGTAGACGCGGTCGGCGCGCTGACGCCACTCGAGCGCGTGCTGCAGGAGCACCTGGATCTTGTCCTCCCACAGCTTCTTCCCGGCGGCATCCTTCTCGGCTTCGGCGTTCTGCTTGAGCTGTGCGGCGACGTTGTAGAGTCGCGCGACGCCGACGTAGCCGTCGAGCCCTTCGACGATCAGCTCCTGCGCGTTCCCCGAAACCTCGTTCGGAGCATCGAGTGCATCCACCGCCTTGTTGGCCTTGTCGAAGTCGGCCTCCCACAGAGCGGACAGGTCGAGGAACTTCTTGCCTTCCAGCTGGCCCTTCTGGAACTGGTCGAGGTTCGTCTGGACGTTGGTCAGCGAGTCCTGGCGCAGGTGCATGATGAGTGGCTCCTGAGCCGACAGCAGCTTCCTGTTGAACTCGCGGACGGCGTCGCTACGGGAAACGTTCTGCCAGACGCGAAGGCCGCCGAGCAGCGAGAGGATCGACAGCACGATCACGAGGGCCCGCTTCACGTCGCGGCGCTGGCCGAGCGGCGTCCGACGCGCCGGCACGGTCGGTCTCGGCGGGAGCGCTTGCCCCCGTGGACGCGGTCGCTTCTTCCCCTTGATCGCCAACGAGCCTCCTACTTCTTCATGACGAACCGGATGATCAGCAGCGATATCTCATACATGAGGTACAACGGTACCGCCATCAAGACGAGCGTGTACGGATCTTGGGACGGGGTCGCGATCGCCGCGATGACCGCCGAGCCGACGGCCGCGTGCCGCCGGATCCCGCGGAGCCGCCTCGACGAAACGATCCCGGCTGCCCCCAGGAAAAGGATGACCATCGGCAGCTCGAACGTGATCCCGAAGGCGAGCACCATGAACATGACGAATCCCACGTACTCGTCGATGAAGATGATCGGCTCAAGGCCCTCCGCGAAGCCGAGCAGGAAACCGATCGCCTGCGGCAGCGTGAGATACGCGAACAGCGCCCCGAGCGCGAACAACCCGATCGAGCCCGCGACGAACGGAAGCGCGTACCGCTTCTCCTTGGTCTCCAGCCCCGGAGTGATGAAGCGCCAGAGTTGGAACAGGATGACGGGAAGAGCGATGACGAGCCCGCCGAAGATGCTCACCTTGATGCGCACGAGGAACGCGCTCGTCACGCCGCGCACGCTGAGCGCGACATCGATGCCGGCGATCTGGTTGCCCTGATCGAGCGGCAGCTTCAACACGTCGAGGATCGTGTCGTAAAAGATGTAGGCGACGATGCTGCCGATGAACAGCGCGAGCGCGCTGACGACGAGCCGGTGACGGAGCTCCTGAAGGTGCTCGATGATGGTCATGCGCGCCTCGGCGCGCGGGGCGTCGCGCATGACCAATGGGGTACGGGCGGGGCGCTCCGCGGCTAGTCCGCGGGGCCCTTAGCTTTGGCCTTGCTCGCCGGCTTCGCCTCGTCCGGATCGGCGTCCTTGTCGGCGAGGTCGTCGTCATCGTCGGCGAGGCCCTTCGTCGCACTCCTGAATTCGCGGATCGACTTCCCCATCGACTTGCCCAGATCCGGCAACTTCTTGGCGCCGAAGAGCAGGACGAGGATGGCAAGTATGAGCGCAATCTCAAGAGGACCGAGACGCTGGAACATGGTTTCCCTCCTTGGGGCCCTGCATCGCAGGACCTCGTCGAGTGTATCAGGGGGTGGTTTCAGCGACGAGGCCCTGATCGTCGGTTTTTCCCCTAGTTCCGTGCTGCGGGGATGTCAGGGCCGGTCTGGGGCGTCTTCACGGATCTGACGGAGCGAGCTGAGCCCCTCGGAGGCACGATCCAGGTCGCTCCGCATCTCATCCAGGATCTCGTTCAGCTGCCCTGATGCCCCCTGGAGGGAGCTGTTGAGCTCCTTGAGCCGGCCCAGGAGGCCAAGCGTGAGCTTGGCGAGCACCGCGAGCGAAACCACCGCAAGCGCGGCGGCGATGACCCAGGTCCAGGTCGATATGGCGATCATCCGGTCGGCATCCTAGCGCCGGAAAACGAAAGGGACGGAGCCTGAGCTCCGTCCCTTCGCTTGCTCGAGCCGCTAGGTGGCGGTCCCGCGGTTCCTCACCCGACGATGCATCCTTGTGGGGATGCGGCGTCTGAGATCGGTTATCCGCTGGATGACGGGTCCCGGCACGAAGAGCCCGACGCTCTCGGACCGTCCGCTCAGGCGATCGATGATCGCTGTGCGGCGGCCGCTCACGGCGACCGGGGTCTGGCGGCGAGAGAACGCCACCATCCCGACACCGAGGAGAACGAAGGCGAGACCGAATGCTCCCAGACCCGGGAGCTCGGTACCGGTCTTCGGCAGGATCGTCTTCGGCAACACCTGGATCACGCAGCTGCCTACCGTGAACGTGCCCTCGGCGGCGCCGATGAGCTCGAACGTCGGGTTGGCCACTGCCGTCCACGTGTACGTTCCCGGTGCGAGGTCGAGCGTCGCGCCCGTACCCGTTACGACGGCGTTGAAGCCGTTCGGGCCGGTGATCGTGACGTCCGCCGCGCCGTCGGGGTTGATCGTGACCGCGACCGGCTTGGTGGCCGACGAAGTCGCCGGACACGCGCCGACGGTCACGATGACCGACGCCAGGATGGCGGGACACGGCTGGACCGTGAACTCGCCGGAGTCAGACTCCAGCTCGTACGTCGGAGCCGCCTCCGCCGTCCATGTGTAATCGCCGGCGGGGAGGTCCAACGTGTCACCGTCGCCGGTGACGACATACGGACCGCCCGGGCCCTCGATCGTGACGGTGGCCGACCCCGGAGGGTCGATCGTCACGGTAACCGGAACCGTCGCCGAGCCCGGTGCCGGGCAGGCACCGACTTCGACCGTTACCGACGCCGGCAGGAATGGACACTCCTGCACGGTGAACTCGCCGGAGTCGACCTCCAGCTCGTACGTCGGCGCTGCCTCTGCCGTCCAGGTGTAATCCCCCGGCGCCAGATCCAGCGTGTCACCGTCGCCGGTGACCACGTACGGACCGCCCGGACCTTCGATCGTCACTGTGGCCGAGGAATCCGGGTCGATCGTGATCGTCACCGGAACCGTCGGGGACCCCGGAGCGGGGCACGCGCCGACATCGACCGAGACCGCAGCCGGCAGGGATGGGCATTCCTGCACGGTGAAGTCCCCGGACGTGGCTCCGCTGAGGATGAACCCCTGCGTCGCCGCGGCCGTCCAGCTGTAGTTCCCGGGTTCCAGGTCCAGCGTGTCGCCGTCGCCGGTAACCACGTACGGGCCTCCCGGCCCGGTGATGGTCACCGTCGCCGAGCCTGCCGGGTCGATCCCGATCGTTACCGGAACCGTCGGCGAGCCGGGTGCCGGGCAGGCACCGACGGACACCGAGACGGAAGCCGGCTGCGAGATATCGGACAGGCTCTTGAACGGGATGGTCTGGTTCCCGACCGGGATCGCGTCCTCTACAGGAGCGACGACCCGCGCGGCGTGGATCTCGGCCTGGAGATTGCCGGTCGGCTCGGAGTCGAAGATGCAACCCAACTCCGTGACCAACCGGAGGATGAAGACCTCTCCGGGGTCGAGGTTGTTGATGGCGATCGTGGCGACCAGCTCGTCGTGCGCTCCGGAAGTGTCGATCTCTTCGGTTCCCGGAACGATCGAGACTGTGGTGTCGCCCGTGTCGCCGGCCATTCCGCTGTCACCGGTGTTGGGCGTTGCACTGATCAGATCGACGTGCCCAACGCCGGGTTGTCCGGTCGGCTCCGCCAGGAACCCGACATCGATCTCGATGTCCTGCTCCCCGGTCGCCCCATCGTCCACGGTTATCGCGGCGAAGTACACGACCTTGTCTCCACATTCGAAGTCGCCGCCTTCGAGTGACTCGACGACGCCTTCCGTCTTGGAGATCGTGCGGTCCGCGTACTCGCCGCCTACGCCTGTGTCGTGGTCGTAGGTGAACGGGCCGGCTGCGATGAAGTCGGTGGAGAAGTCTCCACCGTCCGCATACGCCGCCGGTGCGATCGCTGCGAGCGCAGTCATGATCACGAGGGTGATCATTGGGATGACGAACGCTCGTCTCTTTATCATTCTGCTGTGTCACCTCCTCCAACATCGTCGTGCGATGTAGCGCGTAACTGCGATCCGGTCGGGTGCTCTTTTGGAGCCCGGCTTGGAGAGGAAGGATGTGGTGCGAAAAACATCCCGTCGCTCCCTGTTGCCAACAAAAAAACCGACCGCAGGTGCGGTCGGTAACGTGGCTTCGAACGGTCGTACTACCCGAAGCGCCGTTTCCCCTTCCGCACCGTTCTCCCTACCGCCCGATCCGGCCCAACGATGGCCGAACGCGGATAGTAGGTTCTTGCTACGCAAAGTAGCCCTTACTACCTAGGCGGTCAACGAGACAGGGGTCCTAGCAGGCGGTATGGCTTCGTCTTCTTCCGGATTGGAAGGAAGAATCCCCGCCCCTCTCAGCCTCTGGTAGAGCCCCAGCGTGGCCGGTTCGCCCGGGACGCCCCAGACGGGTCCTAGTCGATGAGGCCCATCCCGCGAGCCCAGGAGACCTCGTAACCGTCGATACGGACCGCTTCAGCCGAGGGGCTCACGATGAGGGGATGCTCGGCCTCGACCATGATCGCGAACTCGTCGGCGAACTCCTTCGACTTCGACGCTTCTATCGCCGCCTGCTGCGGACCGTGGTGCAACCCTTGCGGATGGAGCGTCATCATCCCCGGCCCGATACCCGTGCGGCTGAAGAATGCGCCCGAGTGATAGAAGATCACTTCGTCATTGTCGATGTTGGCGTGGAAGAACGGAACGCGCAGCGCATCCGGATCGCCGGTCTCGGTCGGTCGCGGCGCAAACGTGCACACCGCGAATCCATCGTTCGCCCACGTGCAGTGCACCGAAGGCGGAAGGTGATACCGCGGCGAAACGATCGGACGGAAGTCGGCGACGTTCAATCGCATGGGACACAGATCTCCCTGCCAGCCGACGACGTCGAGCGGGTGATGCGGATACACGAGCGTCGTGTATTCGCCGCCGCGTTTGACGCGAACGACGAACTCGCCGCGCTCGTCGTGCGGCTCGGGCTCGGGTGTCTCGAGCACGCCCGGGTCGAACTGCGCGTGCTTGCCGAGGATCCCTCGGTCGGGCAGGTGGAATTCACCGCGACCCTCGACGATGAAAATGAACAGTTCGCCGTCGGGCAGGAAGCGATGTGTCGTGCCTTTCGGAAGGATGAGGTAATCGCCTACCCCGAAACGCAACGGACCGTAGTCGGTCTCCAACGTGCCGCCGCCTTGATGCACGAAGTAGCAGAGATCTCCATCGGCGTCCCTCAGGAAGTACGGCATCGCTTCCCGACGACGTGAGACGTAGAGCGAAACCTCGTCGTTGGATGCGATCGGGCTCCACTCGGCCCTGGCGTCGGTCAAAGCCGGCGCTTTCAGGCCGTTGAGGTCGAAAGCCGATGGCCTCAGCGGCCCTTCGATCCTTATCCAGGCCGTAGGCGGGTGGGATCGGTACAGATGCGACGCCCGGCCGGCGAAGGCTTCGCGCCCGTGCTCCTCTTCATAGGTGCCATCGGGGAGGCCGACGTGGGCCTGCCGGGCTACTTTGCCCTTCGAGAGCGGGAACACAGCCTTAGAGCGTGCCTCGGAGCGCCTGCTCGCGCTCGATGGCCTCGAACAGGGCCTTGAAGTTGCCGAGCCCGAAACCGCGGGATCCGCGACGCTCGATGACCTCGAAGAAAAGGGTCGGGCGATCGACCACCGGTTTCGTGAAGATCTGGAGGAGATACCCCTCCTCGTCTCGATCGGCCAAGATGCGGAACTCACGCAGCGCGTCGACGTCGACGTCGTCGATGTCGGCGAACTTCTCCCGCACCTCCTCGTAATAGACGTCCGGCACACGAAGGAACTGGATGCCGCGGCTTCGCAGCTCGGCGACGGTATCCAGGATGCTCTCAGTTTGAAGGGCCATGTGCTGCACGCCGGCGCCGCGGTAGAACTCGAGATACTCGTCGATCTGTGACTTCTTCTTCCCTTTGGCCGGCTCGTTGATGGGGAGCTTGACCCGGCCGACGCCGTCCCACATCACCTTGCTCATCAGCGCCGTGTACTCGGTCGAGATCTCATCGTCTTTGTAGTGGACCAAGTTCGAGAAGCCCATGATGTCGGCGTAGTAGGAGGCCCACGTGTTCATCTTGCCGAGCTCGACGTTGCCGACCACGTGGTCGACGGCGACGAGCCCGACGCCCTTCGCCGGGTCCGCGGGCTTGGGTGTGTAGCCCGACCAAGCGGCAAACTCCACCGCCCTGAAGCCCGGGAGGAACGCGCCCGTGTAGTCCTCGCGCTGGACGAGCGAGTGGATGGTCTCTCCGTAGGTCCCGATCGCCGCTCGCACGACCTTGCCGCCCTCGTCCTCGGTCACGGTGGGTTCGGACACGCCGGTCGCCCCTCGCGCCAGTGCGACCCGATAGGCGTCCTCCGCGTCCGGGACGCGGAAGGCAACGTCTCGCACGCCGTCGCCGTGACGAGCCACGTGGGCGGCGATCAGCGAATCTGGACCAAGCGCACCGGTGAACACGAATCGGATCTCGCCTTGGGTCACGAGGTGACTCGTGCGGTCGCGAACACCGGTCTCGAGACCTGAGTAAGCGGCGGGCGAGAAGCCGAAGGCGTTCGAGTAGTAGAAGGCGGCCTGCTTGGCGTTGCCGACCCAGAACTCGATGTGATCGATCCCGAGGATCGGAAAAGCGTCGTCGGACATGGAGTCCCTCCAGCCTCTTGAGCGCGGGGCCTCGATTACCAAGAGGGTATCACCGGGGCTTCCAAGGTAACGCTCCTCATCATTCCCCGAATGCGAAGGGACCGCCTCGGCGGTCCCTCGTCCTCGTCGCGCCCTTTACGGCGAGCGCAGCCTGGGTGGTCCTCGCTCCAGAGCGACGACCCGCGCCGCGTTCCCTATCGCCGCGGCGCCGCGAATCACCCAACGGATCCCGCCGCGGTTCGCCGCCGGCGTCGGCATCCCGGTCACCCGGTACGCGGCGGCCGCACCGAGCAACCCGGGGCGCAGATGTCGAGAAACGTTGGACATCCGCTCCGCGATCGACCGCATGCCGAAGCCGAGCGTGATCATGCCGCCGCCCATCAGTGAGAGGAGTCCGAGTCCGGGGATCCCGGTCGCCGGCAACGGCGGATTCTGGCCGAGGACGGCGAGCCGTGAGTTGGTGAACGTGCACACCACGTCCTCACCGGCATCAAGGTCTACCGTCGCCGTTCCATCTCCGACGTCGACATCGGTTCCGTCGTCGGGGTCCGTACACGCGATCTTGGTCAGCTCCCATCCCTCGACCTTGGTTTCTTTCACCTCGTACGTTCCGGCCTCCAAGTCCGCGAAGGTGCGCGAGCTCGGCAATGACGAGGCCCCGTCCTCGTCGAGCGCCCAACTCCCGAGATCGCCGGTGAAACCGAAGTCCACACCGGAATCGGGAACCGAGTCCTTGACGATCGTGATGGAACCCACCTCCGGCGCGACGGCCGGGCACTCCTGCACCGCAAACTCGCCCGAATCGTCGTCCATGAAGAACCCGTCGACCGGGTCCGCGTCCCAGTGGTACGCGCCGGGAGGCAGGTCGAGGACGGCGCCGTCGCCCTCGACCACGATCGGCGTACCAGGTCCCTGATCGATCGTCACCACAGCCGATCCTGGCGGCTCGATCGTCACGGTGACCGGAACCGTCGAAGACCCCGGCGCCGGGCAGGAACCGACCTCGATCGAGATGGATACGGGTTGGTCGGGTGGCGCGGCGGCGATGCACGCGACCGATTCGTAATCGGCGGCGTTGTCGAGGAGGCGTGGGTTGGAGGCCGCCCCCGTTCCCGTATCGATGTCCCAGAGGGCCTCGCCGATCTCCCCCTCCTTGCCGTTGATGCCGAGGAGGTGGCCACCCGGAGCGAACGTCAGGCCTTCGATATCGTCGTGTCCCGTTGGGCCCACGTCGGTCAAGGCTCCGGTCTCCCGGTCGATGGTGACGAGGTGGTCGCCGTGCCCGCCCTGGTTGGTGATCGCGTACAGCGTTCCGTCGCCGTCGATCGCGAGGTCGTCGATCTTGCTCTCGTCCGGCAGCGGTGTGATCGGAAGGTAGTCGTCGCCCTCGCCGAAGGCGTCGGGCACATGGGCACCCGTGTCGGGGTCGATGACCAGCAGGACGTCCGGATCTTCGGTTCGGACCCGCTGGCTGCCGTACAGCACGCCGGTATCCGGATCGAAGGTCAGGCCGTCCACGTCATCGAAGACGATGGTGCCGTCGGCCCCGGAGCCGCTCCCGATCGAGGAGGGCCGCGCCGAGAAGATTCCGCTCTCGAGGTTCAGGGTGCCGAGTCGGCCCGCGTCGACCGCGAAGAGCACCCCGGTGCCGGGCTGGAACGCGGCCGCCTCGACGCTGAACGTGCCGGTCCCGGTACCGATGCTTGTCTCGTTGGTCGCCGGATCGTCGTCGTCGGGGTCGATCCGTGTGAGCAGGTCTTCGGCGAACTGATCGTGACCGCTGCCTTCGTCGCCACCCTCGTCGGCCACGGCATAACAGCTGATCTCCTGAGCGGCGGCCGGCAGCGCTCCAAGCAGCGCGATCGCCAGCGTGAGCACCAAGAGCAGAACTCCGGAAAGCCGAGGTGCGGTACGGCGTGAAGCGCCGAGCCATACGGCTCGGGCTGGCCGGAACCTCAAATCCAAGCCCCCCCTGCGAAGTAAGCGCTCGGGCCCCGACGCCCAGCCGGGGCATGCCTCGACCACCGAAAGATCGTGGAGGCCGACCGCTTCGCTATGAGGACCGTGGGGATCCGGAGGACGTCAGGGAAGACCCTTCATCATCCGGAATTGCCCGACGGTGCTCGGGGGGGAAGGTGGATCCGCTTCGCTCGTGTGCCGGGCACCAGAGGCGCCGGGGAGATTCTCCACCGACCGCGCGGGTGGAGTCAAACGCGGTCGGTGAACGGTTTTCCCACTCTAGGACGTGGCTCTGCTACTTCTCCGCGCCCGTGAGGCGGATCATGGCGAATCCCATCACGATGAACGTCAGCCCGAGCACGAACAGCGCCGGCACCGCGTCGGGACCGGTCTCGGCGATGACCTTCACTCCCTGGACGGTAGGCGAGACGGTCGGCAAAACCGACGGATCCGGCCCGCCCGTCTCGGTCTCCGTCGGGAGTACCGACGGGGACGGCGACGGTGAAGGCGCGCCGGCCTCGGCGATGCACGAGATCGACTCGTAGTCGCGCGTGTTGTCGAGCGGACGTCCGTTGGAGGCGACGCCCGTGTCGGGGTCGATGTCCCAGATGGCGCCGCCGTCGATGGCCCCCTCGTTGCCGGTCGACCCGAACATGCGTCCGTCCGGCGCGATGGTCAGGCCTTCGACGTCGTCCGTCCCGGTCGCACCGATGTCCGTCAGGGCGCCGGTGTCGGGGTCGATCGTGACGAGGTGATCGGCGTGTCCGCCGACGTTGGCGATCGCGTACATCGTGCCGCTCGCGCCGATCGCAAGATCGTCGATCTTCGCCTGGTCGGGCAGCGGCGTGATCTGGACATAGTCGTCACCCGGCCCGAACGCGTCGGGGACGTGCGCTCCCGTCGAGGGGTTGATGATCAGGAGAACGTCGGGCGCGTCGCCTTCGATGCGCTGGCTGCCGTACAACGTCCCGTCGCTCGGGTCGAAGGTGAGCCCGTCGATGTTGTCGAAGGCGACCTCCCCCGCCGCCCCGGAGCCGGTTCCGACCGGAGAAGCCTTGGCGGAGAACACGCCGGTCGTGAGGCTCACCGTCCCGAGCTGGCCGCCGTCGAGCGCGAACAGCACATCGGTGTCGGGCTGGAAGGCGGCAGCCTCGACCCGGAAGGTACCGGTCCCCGTCCCGATCGTCGTCTCGTTCGTTGCGGGGTCGGAGTCGTCGGGATCGATGCGCGTCAGCAGATCCTCCCCAGCGTCGTCAGTTACGTCGCCGGTGCCGCCGCCCTGATACGCGACCGAGTAGCACACGATCTCGTCCGCTGCGATCGCAGAGCCTGCTCCGAACGCCTGAGCCGCGAGAAGCGACAGGACACCTGCGAGCAAGAGATAGCGACCTGCGCGCACCGGCTGGAAACGGAATGACCGCATCAGAACCCCCCCATCACGACGCTCACTGGCAATCTTCTCCCCAGGCAAAGACCCGTCCAATCCTCTACGAACCGGAAGTCTATCCCCCCTCACGCAGCGCACCCGGCAAGGGGAGAGAACGCCGAGTTCACGGCCTATCGAACGCGAAGAAGACCGGTAGGAAGGGAAAGGGGGCTGGGACCTGCGTCCCGATATGTCGCTTCGGGACCGATCAGGAGGGAATGAGCGGGCTACGAGTCTTGGGTGACCCGGAAGAGGCTCTCGAACCAGTCCGGCTGCTCGAGCAGTAGGTGGAAGTCGAGAAGGTCGTCGTGGGTGAACGGCGAGCCCGCGTGGGACTCGAGGATCTCGTCGGGGAGCTCCCACACGATCGCTCGCACGCCGCCGGAGATCAGGAGCTGGATCACGCGGTCGTCCGCGGGCTTCTGGATGGCGTTGCTACAGGTCGGGCATCCGAAGACGTAGTAGGAGGCCGGCGCGTGAGTGCACACGCGGAGCTCGATATCGTCTGGGGTCAGCTCGACCTCGCCACAGCCTGGGCAGGTCGCCTTGATCGTCGTCACCGGGGCCTCCACGCTCTCTGCGTCGGTGTTCTGCCTTCGGTATCGGCACCCGCAAAGATCGCTTGAGTAGCACGAATTGGTGATTCATAGCCTCCGAAGCGTTACCCATCGGGCCATCCGGACAAGCCGCTGGCCAACGGCTTCATGCGGCCCCGTCCCACGCCGATACATCCCATGAAAGAGCCGGGCGCGCCGGCCCCTGGAAAAACCATGGATCAACGACCCAGACAGGACCAGATCCAACGTGCCCGCTGGCAACTATGGGCGGTCACGTTCGCGATCCTGGGCAGCCTTGCGGCCGTCGTCGTCTTCGTCTCCTCGGGAAGCCAGGATGCGAACGGCGACGTGCTCCCGCAGGGAACCCTCCGCATCGCGCTCCTCGGCCTGATCGCCGCGTTCGTGTTGTATGCCGTCGACCGGGAGCGGAACCTGAGGCGGCTCGGCGACCGGCTCACCGAGGAGCAGATCGAAAGCGCGAAGCTCAATACCCGCCTCCACTACCTGTCAGAGCTGCAACGCGAGCGAGACACGAACGCCGCCCTACTCGACGGCGCCGCCGATGGGATCGCCGTCGTGGACGCCGATCTGCGCCTCCTCCGTTTCAACACCGCGATGCACGCCCTTTCGGGGCGCGCCCCGAGCCGCGTGCTCGGCGGTTTCGCTCCGGTCGTGCTGCAGTTCTCAACGGCCGACGACACCAAGCTCGAAGGAGACGCGTACCCACTGGCGGCGGTCCTGAGGGAAGGCGTATCGCGGCCGGCCACCGAGCTGATGATCCGCCAGCCCGATGGCGAGCAGCGCTGGGTTTCCGCGACCTTCTCCCCCATCCTCGACCCTGCGACGTCGCAACCGATCCTCGCGCTGGCGATCCTCCGGGACATCTCGGCGCAGAAGGACATCGATCAGATGCAACGCGACTTCGTGTGGATCGTGTCGCACGAGCTACGCGCCCCGCTCACCGCGATCCGTGGGTTCGCCAAGACGCTCGTCGTCAAGGACCAAGAGTTGAGCCCTCAGACCAGACGCGAGTTCTTGATCACGGTCAACGAGCAGGCCGAACGCCTCGCGCGGCTCGTCGACGACCTTCTCCAAGTGTCCCGGATCGAGTCCAAGCGGGTGCGCGTCGAGTGGACCGAGGTCTCGCTGAGCCGCATGGTGCCGGATCTGATCGGCCAGTTCCACAGCAAGTGGGGAGCTCGCCGGATCCTGGTCGACCTGGACCCGGCGCTTCCTTTGCTGCGCGTCGACCACGCGAAGCTCGAGGAGGTCTTCATAAATCTGATCGACAACGCCGTGAAGTACTCGCCCGAACACACGCCGATCCGGATCACCGCCACGGCCTCCGGCGAAGAGGTCGAAGTCGCGATCTCCGACCGCGGGTTCGGGATCGCACCGGAAGACGCGGCCAACCTGTTCCAGAAGTTCCAGCGCATCACCACGAACGAGACGCGCGACATCGCAGGAACGGGTCTCGGGCTGTACATCGTGAAGGGGCTCGTGGAGGCGCACGGCGGTCGCGTATGGGTCGCCAGTACTCCCGGGGCCGGCTCGACGTTCACGTTCACTGTTCCGCGCGCCCGAACCATGCCCGTGCGACAGGAAGCCCACGCGTGAAACGCCTGCGAGCAATTCAGCCGCTCCAGTCCTCGTCTTACGTCTCCTCCGAGGAGCTCGCGGCGTTCATCGAGGCGAGTCGCGCCGCCAACGAACCCGTCGATCTGCCAACACGGCTCGATGTGATCCTCTCTGCTGCGCTGCGTCTTCTCGGCGGCGACGAAGGCTCCATCCAGCTGCTCGACGACGGCGGAACGACGCTCAAGATCGTCGCGGCACAGGGCATCCCGGAGTCGGTTGTGGAGACGTCACGTGTCCCGGTCGGGCAGGGGATCTCCGGCCAGGTCGTCGCGACCGGCAAGGCCCTCCTGCTTCCGTCCGCGGTCGACGTCGAACGCTTCGCCGGCTACGAGGAGAAGGAGCGACAGATCCACGGCGCGGTGTGCGTCCCCCTCCGCGGCCGGGGACGGACGCTCGGCGTACTCAACGTGAACATCATGGCGCCCGGCCGCCGCTTCACCGAGCACGACCTTCACCTCGCGACACTATTCGCGGAGAACGCCGCGCTCGCGATCCAGAACTCGAAGTTGCTGGGCGACGCCGAGCGGTACGCACACGAGCTCGAGGGATTGCGTGGAGCGAGCGTCCGCCTGGCGTCGTCTTTGAAGATCGAGGAGGTAGGCGACGCAGCGCTCGGCGAGGCGTTGACGCTCGCCGACTCCAACGCCGGATTCCTGGTGCTCGCCGGCGGGGTCGGCCGCGCGCTCGAGCTCGCCCGATATCGCGGGCTCTCGCGGTCGGGATTGCGCGACGTGATCTCCGCTCCCGGCTTCCGGACGTGCTTCGAACGGACCGACGCGATCGTCGTTCGACAGGTCTCGTCGGATCCGGTGTTCGCCCCGCTGGCTCCGGATCTGGGCAACCTTCCCCTCGCGCTGGTCCCGCTTCGTAGCGCCGAGGGCTCGGCCGGCGGCCTGCTCGGTGTGGCGCTCACCGACGGCGACGATCCGCGGGTGCTTCGGACGGTATCCACGTTCGCGCTCGAGGCGGGCCTCGCCCTGACGAACGCGATGCTCTATAGAGAGATCCTGACCCGCGAGGAGGAGCTCGAGACGATCGTGTTCTCGGTTCCGCTTCCGATCCTTCTCGTCGACGACCACGGCTTGTTCCGCGCGATCAATCCCGCCGCCGCCGAGACCTTCCGCATCTCTCCAGACTTCGAGCTGGGACAGCCGGCGCGCGGGAAACTGCCGCAGCCGATCGAAGAGATCCTGCTCGACGAGACGGACGACGTCCTTCGCGAGGTGATCCTTTCCGCGGACGGCGATCCGCGTTCCTTCCGCGCCCGCGCGTCCCGCGTCTCGGTCGGAAAGGCGAAGGGCGGACGCGTGCTCGTGCTCGACGACGTGACGGCCGAGCGGGAACTCGAGCAGCGCAAGGCCGACTTCCTGGCCGTGATCGGGCACGAGCTCCGGACGCCGCTCACGATCATCAAGGGCTTCTCCTCGACGTTGCGGAGGCGCGGACATGAGATGGACGACGAATCGCGCGCCGACGCGCTCGAACGGGTCGGCGTCCAGGCGGAGCGGCTCGAGCGGTTGATCGAGGACCTGCTCTACGTGTCGCGGATCGAGACGGCCCGGCCGCCGCTGCACGTGGCGTGGGACGACCTCGTCGAGGTCTGCACCAACGTGATCGACGAGTTCCGACGCCGCGACCTCTCGCGGCCGATCTCGTTGCGGACGCCGATTCCGCAGGCACCGCTGCAGATGGACCGCACGAAGGTCGAGCAGATCCTGTACCACTTGATCGACAACGCGCTGAAGTATTCGGATGCAGGCACGCCCGTCACGGTCGAGCTGACTCCGGCGGACGAGGAGCTCCGCGTTACCGTGATCGACGCCGGTGTGGGCATCTTCTCCGGCGACCTGCCGCGCTTGTTCCGCGCGTTCGGACAGCTCGACTCCCGCTCGACGCGACGGCACGGCGGCACGGGCGTCGGACTCTACGTTTGCAAGACGCTGGTCGACACGCTCGGGGGGCGGATCTGGGCCGACTCGACGCTCGGCAAGGGATCCAAGTTCTCCTTCACGATCCCGAAGGTGCCGCCCGTCGTCTCACCGCCCGAAGCTCCTTAGGCGCCGTAGCGTCCGAGCGCTCCTTTCGCGGTTTCGCGCACGCGTTCCGCCAGCTCCGGAGGGCCCACGACGCGGACGTCTGCCCCCAGCCGGAGCACCAATCGCGCGAGCCACTGGAAGTGCGCCGTTCGCAAGATCATCCGCGTCCAGCCGTCGGGCAGTGGGTCGGCTCGATCGTGCGGCGTGATCTCACGGACCCAGCCGGCAGCCGGCGCCAAATCGAGCGTGACCTCGACGTCGTGCGAGGACGGCACGAAGAGCGGCCCTCGCGCGACACTCGCTGCGTCGAAGCCGCTCGGCGGCTCGAACGTCTCATCGGTGACCGTCATCTCCTTGATCCGATCGACGCGGAAGACGCGCTGCTCCTGCGAGGACTGGTCGTGCGCGGAGACGTACCAGTTTCCGAGCGCGCCGAACACGACGTACGGATCGATCTCTCGCTCCGAGATCTCGTCGCGACCGAACGAGTAATAAGTGATCTTGAGCCGTCGGCGATCGGCGATCGCCTCCCGAAGGTCGGCGAGCATCGGCTCGGCCCCCGTCCCCTCGAGCTCGACGGCCACCCGCTCGGCGAGCGCGGCCGCGGCTGCCGCCTCCTCGGGTGAGAGAGCGGCCTCGAGCTTCTCGAGCCCGCGCTGCAACGAGTCGGCTTCGAAAACGCCCTCGAGTCGAGCGAGCGCGCGGCCGGTGACGAGGAGTCGCACCGCTTCCCAGCGGGTGAGCCGCATCGGACGTGCCAGGTAGTCCGCTTCCTCGATCACGACCTGATCGCCTTCGATGTAGGCGACGATCAAGTCGCCGGGACCGAACGGTGGCAGGCCGCACATGAAGAGGAGATCGAGATCCGCCGCGAGCTCCTCGCGCGTGATCTTGAACCGCCCGCACACCTCGGCCACCGTGACGCCGGTGTGCGCCATGACCCAGGGGACCAAGGACAGGAGACGCTCGAGGCGCGGGCTCGCGGCGACGCGCGGCATTCAGGCCTCCGCGGCGATCGTCGTGGCGGCGCGCAAGCGCTCGATGGCCTCAGCGCGAAGATCATCGGGCTCGAGGACGACGGCATCCTCCCCGAAGCCCAGGATCCAGGAGAGGAACACCTTGCGATCGTCGAACGGCAACGTGACCTCCACCCACGCGTCCTCCCGTACGACCGCCGGCTCGGCTCCGGTGCGGCGCGCGACCCACCACGCTGCGTCGGGCGCGAAGGCGACGCGCGCCTCCGACCCGCCCTCGCCCCACGGCCCACGGGGGATCTCGGTCGAGACGCCCTGAGGCGTCTCGAAGTCAGGATCCTTCCCCGCCGCGACACTCACACGGCCATCGATCCGTTCGAGCTTGAAGTGTCGGATCTCGTTCCGATCGTGGTCGAAGCCGGCGAGGTACCACGCGCCGCGATGCCGGAGCCCGTAGGGGTCGATGCTCCGCTCGTGCGCTTCTCCCCCGCCGCCGGTGCGGTAGCGGAAGGCCACACGCTTGCGGCGCTCGATCGCGTCGAAGAGGGCGCCGAGCACCGGAGCCGAGGCGTCGACCCGCGTGCGGAACCACGATCCCCCGTCGGCCGTTTCCTCGCTCGCACCGGCCGCGAGCGAAAGCTTCATCAGAGCCCGATCCGGATCGCCCGGAACGGCTTGCCCCTCCCAGGCTTGCGCGGCGAGCAACAGCGCCGCGCGCTCGTCCGCCGTCAGATCGAGCTCGGGGATCGTCGCCGCTTCCTTTCGGATGCGGTAGCCCTCGTCGCCCTCCCAGGCGTCCGCCGACAGGAGCTCGAGCGGAAGGCCGAGCTCGCGGATCTCCTCCTTGTCGCGCTCGAACATGCGGCGGAAGGCGACGTCGCCCTCCCCGTAGCCGGGGATCTTGGCGCGGATCTCGTCTGGGCTGACCGGACGGCGCGTCTCGAGGAGCAGCGCGATGAGGTTGAGCAGGCGTTCGGTCTTGTCGGCCACGCCTCGATGCTAACGGCAGGTGATGCGACGCGTGGTGAAGAACCCTGTGACGTGGGATCCTTCCGGAGACTCGGCCTGGTGGTGGCCGGCACGATCCTGGCGGCCGCAACGAGCGGCACGCCGGCTACCGCATCCGGGACACGCTACCTCGACCCCGTCTTCACGACCGTTACCGTCGCGCGCGATCTCGTCTACGGCTCCGCGGTCGACAACTTCGGCGACGACCAAGCGCTCGCGCTCGCCCTCGACCTCTACGAGCCGGGCGGCGACGATGCCGCCGCACGGCCGGTCATCATCTGGGCGCACGGAGGCGGCTTCACCGGAGGCGCGAAGGACGACGCCTTCCTCGTCTCGCTTGCAACCCGCTTCGCGCAGCGAGGCTATGTGACCGCCTCGATCTCGTATCGCATCAGGCCGCCGGGGACACCGGGATCGCCGACCTTCCTCGACCTGGTCGTCGGCTCGCTCGCCGGAAGCCTTCCGGACGCGATGCACGACGCACAACACGACATGCAAGCCGCGGTGCGATGGTTCCGTGCGAACGCCGAGGGATTGCGGGTCGATCCCGAGCGGATCGTCGTGGCGGGGTTCTCCGCCGGAGCCAACATGGCGCTCGAGTCCGCCTTCAACCCCGACGATCCCGGCGACTCGGGAAACGAAGGCTGGCCGTCGGAGGTATCCGCTGCCGTGTCGATCTCCGGCGGCGCCGACCTCCGCCGCATCGAGACGGCACCGCCGCCGATCGCATTGTTCAACGGCACGCATGACACGACCGCGCCGTACCCGGTCGCGCTCGAAACCTGCGCCGGGATCGTGATCCACTCGGGGGTCTGCTCGCTCACGACGTACCTGAGCGGCGAGCACGACCTCTCCCCGGAGGAGGGCGACATCGTGCGCCGGACGGCGGCCTTCCTCTGTACGCACGTCGCGGACTGCGGCTGACCCGCGGGGTCATCGACCGGGGGGTAGGCTCACCTCGATGATCCGCATACGGCGCGGCGTGGCCATAGAGGTCGAGCGTGCCCGGCCGGGCGTTCTCTCGATCCTCGTCGAAGTCGAGGGCTCGAAGCAGCGCGCGATCGCCTTCGAGGACCTCTGCGGCCCGGTGCGTCCCGGCGACCGTCTGGTCCTGAACACGGGCGCGGTCGCGCTCGGGCTCGGCACCGGAGGCGTCCATTTCGTCATCTCGGTCGAGGGCGGTGTGGATCTCGACGGCCCGGAACACGGCGGGCACGCGATGAAGCTCCGTTACACACCGCTGCAACACGCGGTGCTCCCCGTCGAGGAATCGCACCGCGAGGCCATGGATGCCTTCGGCGGCCTCGAGGGGGCGCCGGTCGTAGTGGCCGGGCTGCACAGCGCTCTAGCGGCGGCCGTCGTCGCCGCAAAGGCCATCCGACCCGATGTGCGCGTCGCGTACGTCATGACGGAGGGCGGGGCGCTGCCGATCGCGTTCAGCGAGACGGTCGCCGCGCTGAAGGATGTCGGCCTGCTCGCGGTCACGATCACGTGCGGGCAGGCGTTCGGCGGCGATCTCGAAGCCGTCAACAAGTTCTCGGGCATCGTCGCCGCGCGCGTCGTGGCGAACGCCGACCTCGTGATCGTGGCGCCCGGGCCGGGCCACCTCGGCACCGCATCCCGGTTCGGCTTCGCCTCGATCGAGACCGGCGAGGTTGTGAACGCCGTCGCGCGGCTCATGGGCCGGCCGATCGTCGCGCCGCGGATCTCCTTCTCGGATCCTCGCGATCGTCATAGAGGCGTGTCGCACCACACACTCGCCGCCCTCCGGTTCGCCGCTCTGGTGCCGTCGGTCATCGCGATGCCGACCCTGGAACCCGACCGTGCTGAGCTGGTGCAGCGGCAGCTGGCCGAAGCGGGGCTGCACGAGTTCGCGGAGTTCGACGTCGACCTAGGGCCGGCCGAAGAAGCCCTGCGCGCTTCTCCAGTGCCGTTGCGAACGATGGGCCGGTCGTTCAACGAGGATCCCGACGCCTTCCGCGCGTCTGCCGCCGCGGCCGTCCTCGCGCTCCGCGGATGATCGTTCTCCCGCCGCTGCGCTAGCCTGCTCGTTGTGATCCTCGAGTCGCTAGACGTCGACGTCGCCGAGCTCGAGCGCCGGACCGGCTGGGCGCTCAAGCCGCAGGGCGCGTGCAAGGCCGAGCTCTGCGTGCCGATGCCGGCGCATCAGGGCGGGACGATCCATGCGAACGTCGTCTCCGAGCGGCTCGGGATGGCGCTCGTGGAAGACGCCGAGCACGGCCTGTGGGCGCTCGGGCCCGACACCGTCGCAGGGCGAGCGCTCGCGAGCGCCGAAGCGCCAGAGCTCGATCTTCCGGACTGGCATGGGGAAGCGTTCCGCCTCTCTTCTCTCCGCGGCATGAAGGTTCTTCTGCTCGCTTGGGCGTCGTGGTGAGGGTGTCGCTTCGACCTGCCGGTCTGGCAGGAATTGCGCAAGGAGCTCCACCCGAAGGGCCTCGAGATCGTCACGGTCGCGCTCGACGTCGGCGGGATCGACGCCGCGACGCCGTTCATCGAGCGCGCCGAGCCTGAGCATCCGTCGCTGATCGACCAAGCCCATTCGCTCGACGAGCTCTTCGGTGTCGTCAATGTGCCGACCGGGATCTGGATCGACGAGGGCGGGATGATCGTGCGACCGCCGGAGGCGGCGTGGCCGGGCAAGGCGGTGTTCCGGAAGATGATCCCCAAGGAGCTTCCACCCGACACGGATCCGTGGGTTGTGAAGGCGTTGGATGTAACGAGAAGGATCCCAACGGCTCCCGAGAAGTACGTCGAGGCGCTGCGCGATTGGGTCGATCGTGGCGCCGAGAGTCCGCACGCACTCTCTCCCGAGGAGGTGCTCGCGCGCTCACGCCCCCGGCCACCCGAGGCCGGCCTCGCCGCCGCTCATTTCGAGCTCGGCCAGCATCTGCACCGCGCCGGCTTCCCGGACGACGCCGTTCCGTACTTCCGGGAGGCGCACCGGCTCCAGCCGGACAACTGGACCTACAAGCGGCAAGCGTGGTCGTTCGCCGACCCGCTGCAGCGCCCGAACGACGTGTACGAAGGCGACTGGGCCGGCGACGTCGAGAAGTCGGGCCCGGAGAACTACTACGTCCTGCCGGACTTCTAGCGCTACATCAACGCGATCAGCTTCTCCACGCGCTCGTCGTGCGCTTTGAACGGATCCTTGCAGAGCACGGTGCGCTGCGCTTGGTCGTTGAGCTTCAGATGCACCCAGTCCACCGTGAAATCGCGGCGGCGCTCCTTGGCGGTCTTGATGAACTCGCCGCGCAGCCTCGCTCGCGTCGTCTGCGGAGGCTCGCGCATCGCCGTCTCGATCCGAGCCTCGTCGACGGCCCGCTCCATCAAGCCACGGCGTTGGAGGATGTAGTAGAGCCCGCGCTTGCGGTTGACGTCGTGGTAAGCGAGGTCCATCAGCGCGACCTTCGGGTGCGCGAGGGTTAGATTCCGCGACGACCGGTACGACTCGATCAGCTTGAGCTTGGTGACCCAGTCGAGCTTTCCCTCGAGCGGATCGAGGTCCTGAGCCTCGAGGAGCTTCAGCGCTTCCTCCCACATACCGAGGATGCGCGTCGCGAAGCCGTTGATGCCGCGGCGGTCGACGAACTTACGCGCACGGTCGAAGTACTCCATCTGGATCTCGATCGCCGACATCTCACGCCCACTCGCGAGCTTCACGCGGCGGCGACAGGTGATGTCGTGGGAGATCTCGCGGATCGCGCGGATCGGGTTCTCGAGGGTCAAGTCGCGCATCACGGTCCCCTCCTCCACCATGCGGAGGATGAGGTCGGTGGCGCCGATCTTCATCAGACTCGTGTACTCGCTCATGTTCGAGTCGCCGACGATCACGTGGAGCCGGCGGTAGCGCTCGGCGTCCGCGTGCGGCTCGTCGCGCGTGTTGATGATCGGACGGCTTCGCGTGGTCGCGCTGGAGACGCCTTCCCAGATGTGCTCGGCCCGTTGCGCGAGACAGAACAGCGCTCCGCGGGGCGTCTGGAGAACCTTTCCCGCGCCGGCAAAAACCTGCCGCGTGACGAAGAACGGGATCAGGATGTCGGCGAGCTTCTGGAACTCGCCGTACCGCGAGACCAGATAGTTCTCGTGGCAGCCGTAGGAGTTGCCGGCCGAGTCGGTGTTGTTCTTGAACAGGTAGATGTCGCCGGAGATGCCTTCTTCGTGGAGGCGATGCTCGGCGGCGGCCAGGAGCCCCTCGAGGATCCGCTCCCCCGCCTTGTCGTGCGCGACCAGATCCAGGATGTCGTCGCATTCGGGTGTCGCGTACTCGGGGTGTGATCCCACGTCTAGGTAGAGGCGGGCGCCGTTCTCGAGGAACACGTTCGACGAGCGGCCCCAGGAGACGACCCGGCGGAAGAGGTACCGGGCGACCTCGTCGGGCGAAAGGCGGCGCTGGCCGCGGAACGTGCAGGTTACGCCGTACTCGTTCTCGAGCCCGAATATCCGGCGTTCCACGCCGATGAGTGTATCGCGCGGCCCGAACGCCGCCCGAGGGGGAGGAAACGGACGGTCGCCGTCGAACCGTTCGAGAGACGTGGATCGCTCTCGAATCGCTCTCTCGCTGGCCGTCGTCACCCTGGCGCTCGTCGCCATGCCCGCACGGCTCCCGGCGGCCACCGCCTACGACGTCTACTTCGCCGGGATGCACAACCACACCGGCTACTCCGACGGCGTCCCCGGCACCATCCCGGCGGATGCCTACGCCGGCGCCCGGGCGACCGGCCTCGACATCATGACGGTCACCGAGCATTCGGAAGGCTTCGACGTGCCGGTGACCCTGTCCGAGCGATGCCTGCCGACCGAGGGGGGCACGCTCGTCGAATGTGCCCTCGCCGACGGAACCAACTCGATCCGGAAGTGGGACGCGAATCGAGAACAGGCGGAGACCGCCACGGACGCGGACTTCGTCGCCTTGCGCGGTTTCGAGTGGACCTCGGACGTCTTCGACCACATCAACGTCTACTTCTCGGCGGCGTACACGAACGCGAAGATCGATGGCGGCTACCTCACCATGGACACCTTCTGGAAGTGGTTGCGTAGCAACAAGGACGCGATCGCGACCTTCAACCACCCCGGCGACAAGGGTGACAGCACCTGGAACGACTTCGCGTACGTCCCCGACGCCGACTTCCGTATGGCGGGGATCGAGGTCTTCAACGGCGGAAAGTCGAAGGACTACTTCGAGAGCGGGCACGTGGCCCGGGCGCTCGACAAGGGCTGGCACCTCGGCCTGGTCGGCGCGCAGGACACGCACACCGACGACTGGGGTGATCCGAACTCGTACTCACGGACCGGCTTCCTGCTACCCGCCTTGAGCACCGATGCGGTTCGAGATGCGATGCTCGCGCGCCGCTTCTACGCGACGACCGACGCGAATCTGGAGTTGAGTTTCACGGCAGACGACGAACCGATGGGCGCGCGACTCAACCGGCCGGTGGGCGAGGCCGTCACGCTGACGGTCGGTGCGGCCGATCCCGACGGCGAGCCCATCGCGAAGGTGGAACTCTTCACCAACGGTGGCGCGCTCGCCGGCAGCGCGACCGGCGTCCCCGCCACGTTCACCGCGACCTCCGCCTGGGGCGAAGCGTGGTACCTCGTTCGCGTGACGCAAGCGGACGGAGAGAAGGCCTACTCGTCTCCCATCTGGATCGGCGCGAACGCGCATGCCGGCGGTGAGTGGCTCGCCGGCGACCTCCACGTCCACACGCAGAACGGTCACGACACGTGTGCGACCCCGACGACCAAGGTCGGCGGCGCGTCCTGCGACGAGCCGTGGACCTGGAGCTTCAGCCCTGCGGAGCGGATCGCGCTCGCGAAGGAGCGTGGGCTCGACTACCTCGCCATCACCGACCACAACAACATCCTGAGCCAGGCCGATCCCGCGTGGGCGGCGGAAGAGGCACTGGGTGAGCTGATCCTCGTACCCGCGTACGAGAACTCGCTGCCCGGGCACGCGCAGATGCTCGGCGCGGAGAAGTGCTACCCGGGGCCGACGGCCGACGACGAAGGGATCCCGGTCTGCACCCGCGACTCGTCCCTCGCCGGGGTGATCGCGGCCCGAGACGCGCTGCGCGCGGACGGCGGCGCTTTCCAGATCAACCATCCCGGCGACCGGGATTGGTTCAACGAGTTCGGGCACCAGGTCGCCCCGGACTCCGTGGAGGTCTGGAACATCGGTATCTGGGCCTGGCAACCGCCGGCCCCGTCGGCGAACGACAACGATTTCGCACTGGAGTTCTACGACGGGTTCCTCGACGCCGGCTATCGGGTCGCGGCGACCGGTGGGAGCGACTCGCACTGGCGGCTGACCTCACCGGTCCAAGGCGTCGGCCAGCCTTCCACCTGGATCTTCTCGAGCGGCCGCACCTGGCAGGACATCACCGCCGGGATCAGGGGCGGACACACCTTCGTCTCCTGGCAACCTCCCGCGTACCTCGGCCCGCGACTGTTCCTGGAGGCCGACGCAGACGGGAACGGCACCTTCGAATCGATCGCCGGCGACCTCGTTCCTGCGGGCTCGCCGATGCGGGTGCGCGCGGACGGCGCACTGCCGGGAAGCTTCGTCAGGCTGGTCACGACCGGCGGCGTCAGGCAAGAAAGCCTTCTCGGCCCCGACGGCACTATGGAGTTCACGACATCGTCTCCCTGGGTGCGCGCGGAGCTCGTCCTCCCGGATGCCGAAGCGCAGCGAGAGTCGCTCTGCGACCCCCTGGTCGGCGAGCAGACCACCCTGTGCCGCAACCGTCTGATCGTCCTGGCCCTGACGTCCCCGATCTACCAGGTCTGATCCGACGGTCGTCCCCCGGCTTCAGCGTCGGAGCTTCAGCGTCGGAGCTTCCGCGCGATGCGCCGCCTGAGCGGCGGAGGTGCCGACGGCTTCTGGTCGAAACGATCGAACGTCGACTTCACGAACTTCGCGACGTCGGTTGCGGGATAGCAGATGTAGAAACTTCGGTCCGGGCGATACGGGGGCAGGAGCTTGTACACGCCCGCATACCCGCAGTCCGCGAACATACGGAGCAGCGATTCGTCATCTGGCCAGAATGACGTCACGTTCCCCCACGAGGACTTCTTCGCCTGATCGTGCTCTACATTCAGATCTCCAACCTCATCGAAGAGCTCGCCGTTGTATCCGAGCTCTTGTCGTGAAGGTTTCAGGGAGACATGCGTATCGACGATCGTGAGGGTTCGCGAACAACGCCTCAGCAGGTCCAATGTGTCTTTCAGCTCCAGGTGATAGAGCAGCCCCAGCAACGCGATGCAATCGAACTGACCTTCCTTGAACGAGAACTCCCGGATATCGCTCTGGATCCACGTGATGCCGTCGAACTTCGGCATCCTGGCCGTTCGAACGTCTACGGCCGTCACCTTCCATCCCATGTCGTGGGCGAGCACCGCCATCGCCCCGTGGCCACATCCGAGGTCCAGAAGCCGCCCGGCCGGGAGTTGGCTCA
>JBKKCR010000073.1:0-7990 GCA_046712825.1 Actinomycetota bacterium
CGGTACGCCTACAGGGAGGCCGGATGGGTATCCTGCGTGACTTCGAGCGCCGCCTCGAGAACGTGGTCGAGGGGTTCTTCGCGCGGGCGCTTCCCGGCGGTGGCGTGCAGCCCGTCGAGCTCGGCAAGCGGATGGTTCGGGCGATGGAGGACCAAAAGACCGTCTCCGTCGCGAACGTCTACGTTCCGAACGATTTCACGTTCACCCTTTCCTCGAAGGACCTCGAGCGCCTGAAGCCGGTTGAGAACGCCCTCGCCTCCGAGCTTGCGAGTGTGGCACGCCGCGCCGCCGCCAGCGAGGGCTGGCGACTGCTCGGGCCGCCGATCATCCATCTCGACGAGGATGGATCGCTCGCGTCGGGAACGTTCCGGCTGGAGGCGGCGGTTGTGGAAGGCTCGGACGTCGACGCTCAAGCCGGGCCGCACACGCAGCTGATCCAGATGTCCGAGCAAGCGGACGCCGAGCTCGTCGTCGTCGGATCGAAGCGACGCCCATATCCGCTGTCCAAAGACGTCTTGACGATCGGCAGGCTCGACACCTGCGACGTGGTCCTCGCGGACCCCGGCGTCTCGCGCAAGCACTCGGAGGTCCGGCGCGAAGGCGACGAGTGGGTCGTGGTGGATCTCTCATCGACGAACGGAACGATCGTGAACGGACAGCCCGTCCGCCGGCACCGGCTCTCGACGGGCGACCGCATCGAGGTCGGCGAGACGACGATCGAGTTCCGCGGAGCCTGACCGTGACTCTCAGAGGAGACTCGTGCCCCCGCTCGTCCTGACGATCCTCAAAGTCGTTTTCCTGGCCCTGCTGTACCTCTTCATCGCGCGGGCGGTGCGGGTGATCTATCTCGACCTGGTGGGGCCGCGCGTGCCGAAGGCGAGAGCGCAGCAGTCGACACCGGCTCCTCCACGCAAGCGCCGGGGCCAGCCGAAGAGCCTGGTAGTCACCGAGGCGGAAGGCGCGGCGCGCACCTACCCGATCGCGACGGACCCGCTATCGATCGGCCGCGCCGACGGGTGCCAGGTCGTGCTCGCCGACACGTACGCGTCTCAGATGCACGCCCGCGTGTTCCCCAAAGATGGAAGCTGGTTCGTCGAGGACCTCGGCTCCACCAACGGCACATACCTCAACCGCGCGAAGGTGACCGCGCCGTCCGAGGTCGGCCCCGGCGACGAGATCCGCATCGGTAAGACCACCCTGGAGTTCCGTCGATGAGCGGCCGAACGATCGAGTGGGCGGCGCTCACCGATGTCGGCCGGGCGCGCGAGCGCAACGAGGACTCGTACATCGCCGGCGAATACGTGTTCGCCGTGGCGGACGGGCTGGGCGGCCACAACGCGGGTGACGTCGCCAGCCGTCTCGCGGTCGAGCCGCTCGCCGCGCTCGATCGGACGGTCGAGGGCACGCCTACCGATCGCGTTGCCGACGCTCTGAGCACGGCGGTCGACGCCGCCAATCGTGCCGTCTACCAACGCGCGCAGGGCGACGCGAAGGTCCGGGGCATGGGCACCACGCTCACGGCGGTCGCGATCTCGAACGGGGCCGCGCATCTCGCGCACGTCGGCGACTCGCGCTGCTATCTGTTCCGCGGCGGCGAGATGACCCAGCTGTCGAACGACCACACGCTGGTCGCTCGGATGGTCGCGGAGGGCAAGCTGACGCCCGAGCAAGCCGAGACCCATCCCCAACGCTCGATCCTGACCCGCGCACTCGGCGCGGAGCCTGAGGTCGACGTCGACACCCTCGAGATCCAGCTGCAGATGGGCGACCGACTCGTGCTCTGTTCGGACGGCCTGTCGTCGGTGATCGGCGAAGATCAGATCCTCGCGACGGTTCAAGACTCCAAGGACCTCAAGGAAACCTGCAGGCGACTGATCGAAGCGGCGAACCAACGCGGCGGTCCCGACAACATCACCGTCGTCGTGGTGGAGGTGACCGGCGTACCCGAGGTCCGCGCGGGCGTGCGGGCGGCGCCGGCGGCGCTCCGCCGCGAGATCTCGCCCCCGGTTGTGCCGCGCAGCCGGGGCCGGCGAGTCCCGGTACGCGCGTTGATCTGGATACTGGTCGTGATCACCGCCGGCCTCGGTGCATGGGTGGGCGTCCGAGCGTGGGTGAACCGCTCTTACTTCGTCGGGGTGTCGGACGGAGTCGTGACGATCTATCGCGGGCTGCCCACAGAGTTCGCCGGCATCGAGCTGAACCGCGTCGAAGAGCTCACGACCAAGGCGGTCGCCGAAGTATCGGAAGTGTGGCAGTCACGACTCGCCGAAGGGATCCCCGCGAAAAGCCTTCAGGAAGCGCGCGACATAGTGGCGCGCATAACGACGACATCGGGAGCGAGTCCTACGCCGACCCCATCGCCGACCCCCACCAAGACATGAGCAGACGCAACGCCGAGCTCGGGCTCGTCATCCTCGCACTCGTCCTCACCGGCGGGGCGTACCTGCTCGTGCAATTCGCGAACTCGGACACCATCCCGGCCTCGTTCTTCGCCTTCATCGCCGCGTTCGCAGCGATGGCACTGGTCGCGCACTTCGTGATCCGACGTTTCGCACCCAACGCCGACCCATTGCCGCTGCCGATCGCGCTCGTGCTCTCCGGCCTCGGTTACGTGATGGTGCGCCGCCTGAACGAGGATCTGGCCGGCCCACAGCTCGCGTGGATCGCCGTCGGCCTCGCCGCGTTCTGCTTGACGCTCGTCGGCGTGCGCGATCACCGCCGTATCGAGGCTTTCCGCTACTCGTTCATGGTCGCCGGCTTGGCGCTGCTACTGCTCCCGCTGGCCCCGGGGATCGGCCGGACGGTGTCTGGGGCACGTCTGTGGGTTCGCGTCGGCGGCCTCAACTTCCAGCCGGCCGAGCTCGCCAAGGTGATGCTGGCGGCGTTCCTCGCCGGCTACCTCTCGAGCAAGCGCGAGGTTCTGACCGCCGCCACGGCACGCGTCGGTCCGTGGATGATCCCGGCGCCGAGACACTTCGGGCCGGTCGTCGCCGCGTGGGCCATCTCGCTCGCGGTCATGGTGTTCCAGCGCGACCTGGGCTCCTCGATGCTCTTCTTCGCCCTCTTCATCGTGATGCTGTACGCGGCGACCGCGCGGGCGGCCTACGTCGTCACCGGGCTGAGCCTGTTCGCCGGCGGCACCATCTTCGCGTACCAGGCGTTCTCGCACGTGCAGAGCCGCGTCGCCGCATGGCTCGATCCGTGGAGCCGGATCGACGGGTCGGGGTTCCAGATCGCGCAGTCCCTGTTCGCGCTCGGGACCGGAGGCCTGGGCGGTCAGGGGCTCGGACGGGGGCGTCCCGACTTCATCCAGCGCGGGGTCGAGACCGACTTCATCTTCTCCGCCTTCGGCGAGGAGATCGGCTTCGTCGGCACGCTTGCGATCTTGCTGCTCTTCGCCCTCCTCGTCGCGCGCGGGCTCCACATCGCACTCAGATCGCGCGACCCGTTCGGCACGTTGCTCGCCACCGGGCTCACGGTGATCATCGGGCTGCAGACCTTCCTCATCATCGGCGGCGTTACGCGGCTGATCCCGCTCACCGGCATCACGCTCCCCTTCGTCTCGTACGGAGGGTCGAGCTTGCTTGCCAACTTCATCCTGATCGCGCTGCTGCTGCGCCTCTCGGAATCGGAGGCGCGCGCATGAACCGGACGGTTCGCCGGATCGCGCTGATGCTCGGCGTCGCGTTCGCCGCGCTCGTCGTTCAGCTCACCTACGTTCAGGTCGTCGAGGCTGAGCGCTTCGCCGAACATCCCTCGAACCGACGGCTGCTCGTCAAGGAGTACTCGATCGAGCGCGGATCGATCGTCGCCGGCGAAACGATCCTCGCCCGGTCGAAGCTCACCAATGACAACCTCAAGTATCTGCGTGAGTACCCGGGCAAGGGTCTGTGGGGCCACATCACCGGCTACTACTCGATCGTGTTCGGGGGAGCCGGGCTCGAGCGGACCTACAACGACTTCCTGATCGGCGCCGGGCCTGAGGACCGATGGGAGAACATCGTCGACGACGCGCTCGGCCGGGCTCGGAAGGGCCACACCTTGCTCCTGACGATCGATCCGGATCTGCAGGCGCTGGCGGCGAAGGTGCTCAAGGGGCAGCGCGGCGCGCTGGCGGCGATCAACCCCGAGAACGGCGAGGTGCTGGCGCTGTACGCCAACCCGACGTTCGATCCCAACCCGCTGTCGTCGCACGACCTGAGCGTCGTGCGCTCCGCGTGGGACAAGTTCAACGCGAGCCCTGCGAAGCCGTTGGTGTTCCGCGCGACGCAGGAGCGCTATCCGCCCGGTTCGACGTTCAAAGTGATCATGACCGCGGCGGCGCTCGAGAACGGCATCCCCAAGACGAAGACCTATCCCAACCCGCGGGTGCTCGACCTCCCGCTCACCGATCGCACCCTCAGGAACTTCAGCGGCGGCGCCTGCGCGGGCGGCGGACGTATCTCGATGGCGCAAGCCCTGCGGGTCTCGTGCAACACGACGTTCGCACAGATCGGCATGGAATTGGGGCCGGAGAAGATCGAGGAGATGACGCGCGGCTTCGGCTTCGGAGCACCCCCGGTCGGCTTCGACCTGCCCGCGGTTTCGAGCTGCCTGGTCGCCGAGCCCGGCGGCGGCTGCGCCGAGCCCACGCTCGACGATCCGCAAACCGCGTTCTCCTCGATCGGTCAATTCAGCGTCCGCGTCACGCCTCTGCAGATGGCGCTGGTAGCCGCCGCGGCGAGCAACGGTGGCATGCTGGTGCGACCGCATGTCGTCCGCGAGATCCAGGATTTCACGGGCAAGGTGGTCCATACCGTCTCGCCGGAACCCGACGGGCCTATCTTCTCGCGGCAAACGGCCGCTACGTTGAGGGACTTGATGATCGACGTCGTCGACAACGGCACCGGTAAGCCCGCGGCCATCGCCAGCCTGCGCGGCGAGATGGGCGGCAAGACCGGTACCGCGCAGACCGGCGTCGAGGGCGAGAACCCGCACGTGTGGTTCATCGCGTTCGGGCCGGGGATCGCCATCGCCGTGGTCGTCGAGAACGGCGGCGACGCCGGAGGCGACGCGACCGGCGGCCGGGTGGCGGGCCCGATCGCGAAGGCGCTCATCGAAGCCGTCCAGGAGAAGCGATGACCCCAGCAGGAAAGCCCAACGGCCGAGCGAAGGATTCGGTCGTGCTCGCCGACCGCTACCGGCTCGAAGAGCAGGTCGCCGTCGGCGGGATGGGCGAGGTGTGGCGCGCCACCGACCTCCTCCTCGAGCGAACGGTCGCGGTCAAGCTTCTGCGCGAGTCGTTCGCGGAGGACCCGGTCGTCGTTGAGCGGTTCCGGCGCGAGGCGCTCACCGCGGCGGGGCTGTCCCACCCGAACATGGCCAACGTCTTCGATTACGTTCAGGAGAACGGCCGGACCGGCATCGTGATGGAGTTCGTCGAAGGTGAGACGCTCGCGGAGCGCATCGAGCGCGAAGGACCGCTCGACGAAACCGACGCGGTTCGGACGACATCGGCGCTGCTCGCCGCACTTTCCGTTGCCCATGAGGCGGGGATCGTGCACCGCGACGTTAAGCCCGGCAACGTGATGATCACGACGACCGGCACGGTCAAGGTCACCGACTTCGGCATCGCACGCGCCGCCGGTCACCAGACGCTAACCGAGACGGGCATGGTCGTCGGTACGGCGCACTATCTCTCGCCCGAGCAGGTGAGCGGGAAGCCCGCCACGCCGTCCTCGGATCTGTACGCGGTCGGGGCGATCCTGTACGAGATGCTGACCGGCGCTAAGCCGTTCGAGGCCGAGACCCCGCTGGCCGTCGCCATGCAGCGACTGACCGCGGATCCGGTAGCTCCCCAACAACACCGGCCCGGGATCACCGAGCCGGTCGCGCAGGTAGCGCTCCGCGCTCTCGCCCGCGATCCCGAGCAACGGTACGCATCGGCCGACGGGATGCGGTCTGCGCTCGAGGCGGCGCTCGCCTCGACGCAGTCGGCCACGCAGCCCAGCCGCATGGATCCGACGCCGACCATGGTCCTTCCGACGATCGACGATCCGGCCGCCCCGACCATCGCCATGAGAGCCCAGACGGCCACTCCGGCGACCGACTCGACCCCCACCCCGATCACCGGCTCCTCGCCCGCCGCGGCGGTCTCGAAGCGCCGGCTCGCCGATTACCGCCGAGGGCTCCTATGGCTGCTGCTGGTCGGCGTCGCCGTCGCGGGGCTGGCGTGGCTCGTCCTCACCAGTCGGGACCCCGGTCCGGTCACGGTCCCGAACTTCATCGGGAGGAACATCACGCAGGCAAAGGCCATGGCTGATGAGCTCGGCCTCAAGGTGGTCGAGAGGCCCCAGGCGAGCGCGAAGCCCGAGGGTGAGGTCCTCTCACAGAGCATCCCGGCCAACGTGCCCGTGGCTTCGGGTGTGTCCGTGACACTGACGATCTCCAACGGCGCGCCCCCTTGCTGCAAGGTTCCCAACCTGGAAGGGCTCTCAGAGGGCCAAGCAGCCGCGAAGCTGAAGGCTGCCGGCCTAGTGCTCGGCGACGTTGGAAGCTTGACGACCAGCGACCAGGATCCGGGAACCGTCATCAGTCAGGTGCCGGGGGCGGGTGCAACCAGGCCGCCTGGCAGCAAGGTCGATATCGTTGTCGCAAAAGAGCCCGAGGAACGGGGCAAGGGCAAAGGCAAGGGGAACGGCAATTAGCGTCAACGCGCAGGTCCTATCGGACCGGTACGAGATCCTCGAGAGGCTCGGATCCGGTGGCATGGCCGAGGTCTACCTCGGGCGTGACCGCGTGCTCGGCCGCACGATCGCGATCAAGATCTTGCTCACCCAATTCGCCGGCGACCCCCATTTCATCGCCCGGTTCCGCCGCGAGGCGCAGTCGGCCGCCGCGCTGAACCATCCGCACATCGTCGGCGTCTACGACACCGGCTCCGACGACGGCACGCACTACATCGTCATGGAATACATCGAGGGCCGTACGCTGCGCGACCTGATCAAGGAAGAAGGGCCGCTGCTGCCCGAGCGCGCGGCGGAGATCGCCGGCGACGTCTGCGCGGGCCTCGCCTTCGCGCACTCGCACGGGATCGTCCACCGCGACGTGAAGCCGGCGAACATCATGATGACCAAGAACGGCGAGGTGAAGGTCACCGACTTCGGCATCGCGCGCGCCGCTTCGTCCGAGACGGTGACCCAGACCGCGACGGTGCTCGGTACCGCGCAATACTTCTCCCCCGAGCAGGCGCAAGCCGGGCCGGTGGATGCGCGATCGGACATCTACTCGCTCGGCATCGTGCTCTACGAGATGCTGACACGCCAGGTTCCGTTCACCGGCTCGTCCCCGGTCGCGATCGCGTACAAGCACGTGAAGGAAGATCCGATCCAGCCGTCGCGTCTCAACGCGGACATCCCGCCGGCGCTCGAAGCGATCGTGATGAAGGCGCTGGCTAAGAACCCCGACAACCGCTACCAGAACGCGCAGGAGATGCGACAGGATCTGATGCGCGCAGCGGCCGGCAAGCCGGTGCATGCGACTCCGTTGATGGCGCCCGTGGAGCAGACTTCGGTCCACGCGCCGGCGGTGTCCGATCAGACGACGATCATCCGCCGCACCGGAGGGCCGCCGCCCGCGGACGTCCAGCGCCGGCGCCGGCTCGGCTGGATCTTGATGACGCTGATCATGCTGGCGGTCGCCGGAGTGGTCGCGTGGGCGATCCTGAGCTCGCTGCCGGGAGCGACTCAGATGGTCGACGTGCCGGACGTCAAGAACAAGACACTCGAGGAGGCGCGCGGGCTGCTCACGGCGGCGGGGTTGAAGTCGGTCGTTGAGGACAGGCAGCCCCACGCGACCGTCCCACAAGGCAGCGTGATCGATCAGAACCCAGCCCCTCCGACGAAGATCGAGGAGGGTGGGACGGTCAACCTGATCGTGTCGTTGGGCCCGCAGATCGTCACGGTGCCGAACGTCGAGGGGAAGTCGTTATCGGAGGCGGAGAAGCTCATCA
>JBKKCR010000074.1:0-3290 GCA_046712825.1 Actinomycetota bacterium
CGCGGGAAGTCGTCGATGAACGCGCGCACCTGGTCGAGCGCCCCATCGGGAAGATCCTGGATGACGCCGCCCGGGCGGATGAACGCGTGGTTCATACGCAAGCCGGTGATGAGCTCGAACAGGCCGAGGATCGTCTCTCGCTCGCGGAACCCGTACAGCATCATCGACAGCGCGCCGAGTTCCATCCCACCCGTCGCGAGCCACACCAGATGCGACGAGATCCGGTTCAGCTCGCAGAGCATCACGCGGATCGCTTGCGCGCGCGGCGGCGCTTCGATACCGAGCAGCCTCTCGACCGCAAGGCAGTACGCGAGCTCGTTGTAGAACGGCGCGAGGTAGTCCATGCGCGTCACGAACGTGACGCCTTGCGTCCACGAGCGAACCTCGGTGTTCTTCTCGATCCCGGTGTGCAGATAGCCGATGACCGGCGTGCAATTCACGACCGTCTCGCCGTCGAGCTCGAGCACCAGCCGAAGCACGCCGTGCGTGGAAGGGTGCTGCGGCCCCATGTTGATGATCATCGTTTCGTCTTCGGCGCCGACGACCACCTGATCCCAGTCGCTGCCCCCGACGTTGAGCTCGCGCGTACTCACGCGATCCTCCCGGGATAGCCGGTGGTCGTCGTCGGCTGACGGCGGATGTCGGGAGGCGGCACCGTCGCGCCCTTGAACTCGACCTTGGTTCCTCCGAGCGGATAGTCCTTGCGGTGGGGATGGCCCTCCCAATCGTCGGGCATGAGGATGCGTCGCAAGTCGGGATGCCCCTCGAAGACGATGCCGAAGAAGTCGTACGCCTCCCGCTCCTGCCACTCGGCGGTCGGGTACACGCCGGTCACCGACGGCACGGTCTCGTCGCCTTCGGCCAGGAAGACCCGCAGCCGGAGCCGGACGTTCAGGCTCAGCGACAGCAGGTGATAAGCGATCAGGAAACGCTCGGCCGAGGGAGCGACGCCGAGGAAGTCGACCCCGGACAGGTCGGCGAGCAGCTCGAAAGAGGCTTCGTCACGCAGGTGCGTGCAGACCTCGGCGATGTGGTCGCGCGAGACCCGCAGCGAGACCTCGCCGAACAGCTCCTCCGGCTCGGAGACGTGCTCGGGAAAACGTTCACGAAGTCCCGCGCAAACCTGTTCGAGTGATCCTTCCATCCTGGGATCTACCTCTTGACCAGCGGCTCGAGCTTGATCTTGGCGTGAAGCTTGAGGATCGCGTCCATCAACTGTTCCGGCCGTGGGGGGCAGCCGGGAACGTACTCGTCGACCGGAACGATCTGGTCGACGCCCTGGACGATCGCGTAGTTGTTGAACATCCCGCCGCACGACGCACACGCCCCCATGGAGATGACCCACTTCGGCTCGGGCATCTGGTCGTAGATCTGCCGGAGGACCGGCGCCATCTTCTGCGACACGCGTCCGGCGACGATCATCAGATCCGCCTGCCGGGGAGAAGCGCGGAATACCTCCATCCCGAAGCGCGCGAGGTCGTGGTGTGCCGCCCCCGTCGCCATCATCTCGATCGCGCAGCACGCAAGGCCGAACGTCGCCGGCCACAACGAGCCGGCGCGCGCCCACTGCACGAATTTGTGAACGCTCGTGAGGAGGATCCCGCTCGGGAGCTTCTCCTCGATGCCCATCTAGGCCCCGATCCGCTCGGGCTTGGCCTCGGGCTTCGGAGCCGGCACCGCGCCGACGCCGCGCTCGCCGGGCCCGTAGAGCATGGCTCGCTCGATCATCTGTTGACCGATCACGCGCCGGTGGGAGACCGTGTCCTGTTCCCAGTCGAGGCCACCGCGCTTCCAGATGTAGAGGTAGGCGACGAACAAGAAGGCGACGAAGACGCCCATCTCTATGAGCCCGAAGAGGCCAAGCTCGCGGAAGATCACCGCCCACGGATAGAAGAACACGACCTCGACGTCGAAGATTATGAACAGCATCGCGATCAGGTAGAACTTCACGGGGAAGCGTTCGTTCGGAAGCCGCTCCGGAGTGATCCCACATTCGTACGGCGCTTCTTTCGCGGCCGACGGCTTGTGCGGCCCCATCTTCGAGGCGACGTAGATCGACGCCACCGCGAACACGGTGGCTATGCCGAAGAGGATCAGGATGGGCAGGTAGTCAGCGAGCATGAGCCTCCCTCGCCTCGACCGAGCGCCTCACGATAAGAACTTGCTTTCGGCGCATGCAAGCCGCTCGCACGTTCACGAGCGCACCAATCGTGCCTGGGCGGCGGCGCTCAGCCCTTCACCGCCGCACGCAAGCCGGGCGCGATGCGCGCCAGCGCGTTGATCACCCGGTCGTAAGCGTCGCCGTCCCGCGGGTCGGTGAGGTTGCCGAGGATCCGGAAGGCGAACTTCATGGCCGTCCGGTTCGGGAGCGCGTACTTGGTCAGAAGCCCCATCGTTTGCCCCTTGCCGAGGAGCCGCGCGAAGACCCGGCCCATCACGAAATAGCCCTCGTAGGCGTCGTAGACGCGGTCGACGTAAGAGCGCACCGCCCTTGCGTCACCGGCTTTCAGGGCATCGTCGGCCGATTCGGCGGCCAGCCGGCCGGTCTCCATGGCATAGGCGATGCCCTCGCCGTTGAAAGGATTCACCACGCCGGCCGCGTCTCCGACGACCATCAGGCCGGGGCGCGCGAGAAGCGACCGGTTGAAGCCCATCGGGAGCGGTCCCCCGCGCGGCTTACCGACCCGGTTCTCCGGCACCAAGCCCCACTCGGGCGGCAGACCGGCAAGCCAGTCCTCCAACATGCGCTTGTAGTCCGTCTGCTGGAAATGCGGGCTCGTGGACAAGAGACCCAGTCCGACGTTGACCGTCCCATCGGGCAGAGGAAAGAGCCATCCGTAGCCGGGCAGAAGGTGGTCTCCCGACCAGAGCTCGAGGAACGACTCGAAATAGGTCTCCGAAGACTTGGGGCTCCGGTAGTACGCGCGCATCGCCACGCCCATCGGCCGGGTGGGGAGCCGGTGTCCGCCCAACGACATCGCGAACCTGCTCGACGCGCCGTCCGCCGCGATCACCACGGGGGCCTCGACCCGGGCTCGGTCGCCGTTGCGGGCGACCTCGACGCCGGTGACGACGCCGGCCGGATCGGTGCGCGGCCCGTCGACGCTCGTTGATTCCCAGACCGTCGCGCCGGCGTCGCGCGCGTGGTCGAGCAGCAGCGCGTCGAAGTCGAGCCGGGTTCTGACGAGCCCGTAATCGGGCAAGGTCGCGAGCTCCGGCCACGGGAGGTCGAGGACCAGGCCCGAACCGTAGATCCGAAGCCCGTCGGCGCGAGCCCATTCGGGGCCCTC
>JBKKCR010000075.1:0-5779 GCA_046712825.1 Actinomycetota bacterium
GTAGGCCGCCCGGCGCTTCAAGCCGGGCGGCCTACCGGCTCAGTTAGTGACCGTGGGTCGTGGTGGTCGTGTTGCTGTCGCGCCGGCCGAAGATCAGCGTCGTAACCAGCAGTCCGAGGGCTCCACAGGCCATCAAGATGTAGCCGATGGCGTTGATGTTGAACCCTTCGGCTTCCGTGCTGATCGCGAACGACAGGATCGCGCCGACGGCGATCAGGAAGATGCTCACTCCGATACCCATCGCTCCTCCTCGCTTCGGTTGTCGCCGGTGATGTTCCCCGCCTGAGACCCGATGAAACGAGCCGAGCTTTGCTTGGTCCCGTGTCCGTGGCCGACTGTTGGGTAGGTCATAGATGACAACCGCAGCAGAGGAGGGGTCACGATGTCCGATATCCGAGAATCGATCGACGTCGACGTACCGGTGTCGACCGCATACAACCAGTGGACGCAATTCGAGGAGTTCCCACGCTTCATGGAAGGCGTCGAGGAAGTCCGCCAGCTCGACGACACCCGCCTGCACTGGAAGGCCGAGATCGCGGGCGCCACGCGGGAGTGGGAAGCCAAGATCCTCGAGCAGGTCCCCGACAAGGTGGTCGCCTGGCGCAGCGAGGAAGGCGTCAAGCTCGCCGGCCGCGTGACCTTCGAGCCGATCGAGGACGCCACCCGTACACGTGTCATGCTCGAGATGGAGTTCGACCCCGAGGGCTTCGTCGAAGCCGTCGGCGACACGCTCGGCTTCGTCCGTGCGCGCGCGGGCGGCGACCTGGAGCGCTTCAAGAAGTTCATCGAGGAGCGCGGCGTCGAGTCGGGCGCATGGCGAGGCGAGATCAAGAGCGGAACCCCCCGCTAACGTAAAGAGGTGGTACCGCGTAGCCGGTCGGCGAAGCCGACCGGCTACGTTTGTCCCCACATCTCCGCCGCGCCGCCGAGGAGCCCTAGCGGGGGTAGGTCTCGCGCCCCGCGAGCTCGGCGAGCCTCGCCAGCGCCAGGATGTACTTGCGTTCGTCCTCGCTCAGCGTCTCGATCGGCTTCTCCGCGTCGCTCGATCCGCCGATCGCCCCGATCTCCGAGACCGCGTCGTCGGCCGCTCGCTGGAGCCGGGCCAGCGGCGCGCGTCCGTTGAGATCCACCGAGGAGGCGGCCACCTCGGCGGCGTCGGCCTCGGCGACGGCGAGCGCGCTCTCGATCAGCGTGCGGGTGTAGTAGTCCTCGGTCTGGAGAACCTCGATGAGCGTCGCCGCGGCGCCCGTGATGAACGGCGTGAGCTCTTCCGGATCCTTCGAACGCTCGAGCACGTAGCGGAGCGCGGCACCGATGCGGCGGTGATGCTGCGCCATCGCGCGGGCACGGGCAACCTGTTCGTCGCTCGGCGGCGTCATGCTTCCCCTCCCAGGCCGTCGCAGCTCCCCTTGACCGCGAACCCGGAAAGGGTATCTCAGTGGAGCGAAAGATTCTCGGGGACAATAGTTACCGGACGACCCCCGCCTTCATCCGCTCCTCCATCCGGGTACCCAGTTCCTCGAGCTCGTCTGGTTTGAGCGCCTTGCGCGCCTGCTTGAACATCGGCCCTTCTTCTTCCTCGATATGGTGCTCGATGTTCTCCTGGATCACCTTCATCTTCGGGCCCCACCGCTCGTCGTCGAACGGCACGTCCTCGAGCTCCTCAAGGAGGACGTCGGCGGCATGGTGCTCCTCGTAACCCTCGAGCACGATGTCGTCGTCCTTCAGCCGTTCGATCAACGCCGGGTAGAAGATCTCCTCCTCCGCGGCTTCGTGGGGTTTCAGCTCTGCCTTGAGTTGCTCCAACAGCTTCTCGCGGGTCTTGACCCCGCGTTCCGTCGTGTCCTCGAGCTCACCGAGCAGCTTCTTGAACTTCTGGTGGTCTTCCTTGAGCAGCTTGATGGCGTCCATCGCATCCTCCTTTTCGGGGGCGTCGATGGGCGAGTTCTTCCCGCGTTGAAGCGTTGAGAAACGCTTTGCGAGCTACGCGCTCCCGACGGAGGCGAGCAGTCCGGCCGGCGTGAACGTGACGGTCGCCGTACGTGACCCGGTCATGCAGTAGCCGAACTGGAGATCCTGCCGGGACGTCGGCTGTCCGACCGTCGTGAGGACCTGCTCGGGCGTCATGCCGGGAGCGAGCGCGCCGACGGCCGCGTCCGTCAGGTCGGGCACGTCTTCACGACACGCGTCGGGCGCTATGCCGATCGTCCGCTCCCACATCTGGAGGTAGGCCTCAGATCCGCGGAGCATGTCGGCGATGATCGCGTCGCCTCCCTGGAGGCGGAGGTCCTCGATCCAGTCCGGGTACAGGCCGTAGTGGGCGACGCCGTCCTCGTTGATGTCGTACACCTGCTCGCCGGATCGCTGCTGATCGATCGTTGTGCCGCCGAAGCCGGTGAACGGATAGCTCACCTTCACCGGCGCGTCGGTGCGCGGTCCGCCCTGGGAGCCGAAGCCGTTGACATCGGAGCCGTAGCCAAATCCAAAGGTGTACCGCGGGTCGGCGAACGCCTTGTATGCCGCCCACGTCTCATAGAAGCCCTTGGAGCCCCCCGCGTACGGGGTGACGACGCCGCCGGCCTCGAGGACGCGCGGGTAGATCGTGATGTCGGCCCAGCTGTGGCTCGAGACGACGCCGGGCGCCTCCTCGTCACGGATGATGTCCATCGCCTGTGTGCGCGCGCGTGCACTCATGTGGTCGGGGTCGAAGATGATCCCCTTCTGGATCATGCGGCGGATCATGTGCGCGCCGAGCGGCGTCAACGCGCGCGAGTTGCAGTGCGGCGCCGGCGGGTACAGGGGCACAACGCCGGTCTGGCCGCTTACCGTCAGAACACCGGCAACGAGCGAGTCGCGGCCGGTCAGATCGTCGGGTGTCCCGAGGTCGTCGTGGATGTTCATCTGTGTGTTGTCGTTCGCCTCGCCCTCGTCGGGAGCACACGTCTCCATCTTCAAGAAGCTGCCGGTCTCGAAGAAGTTGCCGGTGTTAGTGACGACGCCGGTCGTGCCGCCGTCACCGGTCACACCCGACAGCGCGTTGTCGAACTTGTTAACCAGCTCCATCTGTCGCACGCCGAGGTCGTAGACCTCGTCGAGACGCTGGTCGATCTGAGCGTCGGAGCACTTGGGGACATCGAGCGTCACGCCGCAGTCGAGCACGATCGACACCTCGATACCGAGGATCACGGCGAGCTTCCCTTCGTTGATCGTGCGGCGCGCCTGGAACGGATCGGTGACGATCCGGAACCAGCCTTCGCCGGGACCGCCGCTCTGCGCGTCGATGTAGCGCTCGAGCTCGCGGATGCGCTTCGCTTCCAGCCGGACCCCGTCCATCTCGTTGCAGCTGTTCTTCTTGAGCGGGTAGATCGTGCAGAGCGCGTGGTTGTCGACGAGCAGGTTGGTGAACATACGCAACCCGCCCCGCCACGCGCGCTCCAGCCACTTGTAGTACATCTGCTCGTGCGTGAGGGAGTTGTAGCGCGGCCAGTAGCTGAACGTCGGCCACCCGTCCGTCGCGTGAGGAGTGCCCGGCGTCTGCTTGGTCAGCACTTGCTCCAGGACCGCGCCGTAGCCGCCCGGTTCGTGGTCCGGGCAGTCCACGAGGGCGTGCTCGACGCCGTAGGCGTGCCAGGGCTTCCCGCAACGCACGCGGCCACCGATGAATTCGTACGCCATCATGTGCACGTGCGCGTCGATGTAACCCTGTACTTCCTCGAACGGCGTGTCTCCGGTTGCGACGGGGCCGTCGACGTTGACCTCGACCTCCGGGAAGGCGGCGCAGCCCTCGGCCAGCGCGAAGCCGAAGTACGCAGTCTCGTCCGGAGTCACACTCAAGGTCAGCGCCCCGCCGTCGGCGACCGAGAGGTATCGGTGGAGTGCCGGCAGCGCGATCGTGAATGTGTCGGTCGCGACCTGCTCGATCTCCCAATCGGCGAGTTCGCTCGCGATGCCCGCCGCGACGATCGCACCGCCGAGTCCGGTAGGCGGCCCGAGCGCGGCGGCCGCGGCGTCGAGCACCGCATCGGTGACTCCGGTCGTGACGCCGCTCGCGATGCTCCCTGCTTGGCTGTTCTTCACGGTGCTGGTCAGGCCGGCGACGAGCCCGGCGTCGGCTGCGACGTAGTCCTTCGACGTCCCGAAGAGCAGGTACTTGCCGAGGTCGGTCGCCTGGAAGTGGAAGGGCTCCGCTCCCGTGAGATCGGGCGTGCCTGCGACGAATCCGTCGCCTTCGCGGAGGAGGTACGCATCGGTTGCGAGCGCCTGGACGCCGTAGCAGCCACCGGCCAAGGCGTAGCGGTCTTCGGGCTTGGGAAGTCGGGGCGCTGCGTCAGCCTGGGAGGAAGAGCCCGGGACGGCGCCGCTCGGGGAAAGCGCAAGCGCAAGGAGCAGGACCAGAGCGGCACCGACTGCGGTGCGGACGGGCCGGCCTAGTCGTCGAGACATGTTGCGTCCTCCATCAAGGGGTTTCCTTACTGATTCGCCGGACGACCTGCAAAGTCCTTTGCTTCACGGTGCCGTCCTCGCCTCCGACTGGGCCGCCAGCGCGAGCAGATTACGCGCTCTTGCCGGCGTAGTCGTCGTAGTACTGCTCGACCGTCGGGATGAGGTCGATCACGTACCCGCCGTCGGCGCAGCCTCTGCACCAACGCGAATCGTTGATCGCCTGTCCGGTGGTCATCGAGTCCGCGTTGCGCGCGAGGTTGGCGAGGATGGCTTCGTATCCGTAACAGCAGTGCTGGAGCGTGCGGCGCGTGGCTTCTAGACCTTGCGCCAGCGACGTGTAGTTCCGGACTCCGTGACTGTTGTAGGCCGTGGCGCCGGGCATCGGATAGGTCGTCGCCAGGGGGTTCCACTTGGCTTGCGTGTACTCCGCGACCTGCCACGCGACCATCACGACGAGGTTGTCGCGCGCCACGGGAGCGCGGAGCTCCTTCAGGAAGACCCTCGCCCACTCTCCGAACGTCAGAGGCGTGCCGTTCCTCAGCGCCTCTTCGGCCGCCGCGATCTCCTCGGCGCGGAGCTGCACGCGAAGCTGAGCCAGGAGCGACCCGGCTTCCGCGCGATCGCGCGCGAGCTCGGCGAGCTGCACCTGCTGCTCGACGAAGCGGCTCGTGAGCGCTTTCTGTTCCGCGGTGAGACGCGAGTGCAACGCCTGCCGCTCCGCGAACAGGAGGGTTTCCTCGTGCTCGCGCCGCTCCAGCTCGAAGGCGACCTTCGACACCTCATCGGCCAGCTCGGCGTTCCGCGACGCGATGGCACCGGTGTAGGTGAGGACATCGGCCACGTCGGAGAGAGACTCGAGATCCATCAGCGCCTCGAAGACGTAGCCGGGCCCGCGCATGTACGCCTGCGCGGCCGCCAGGCCGATCTCGGCGCGGAGCTGTTGGAACCGCTCCTCAGTCTCCGTACGACGGACCTGCGTTCGTACGAGTCGCTCCTGGAGCGCCTCGTAGAGCCGGCGGCTGCGCCCGACCTCACTCGCGTGGGTTTTGAGCGCCGTGTTCAGCTCGAGGACCCGCGCCTGCTGGGCCGTGATGCGGCTCTCGAGCAGCTCGAGGCGCGCCTTGGCATCTGCGATCTTCCGCTTGGTGTCGGCCGGGCCCGCCGCAGCAGTACCGGCGAGCATCACCAGTTAGCGGGAGTGGCCCCAGCGGTGTCTGGTTTCACGAGATAGTGGACACCTGTCGCAAGACATAGTGGACGCCTACTTCGGGGGTGTCCATGGACCTAGCTCGATACCTGGTCGACGCGGTGGTGCTGGAGGGTCGGAGTTATCGGG
>JBKKCR010000076.1:0-6909 GCA_046712825.1 Actinomycetota bacterium
GTCCCCGGCGCCATCGCGGCGAACGGACAGGAGATCAGGATGAAGGCGCCGGCCGACGCCGCGCGGGCGCCCGGCGGCCCTACCCAGCACAGCACGGGAACCGCGGACTCCTGGATGGCCAGGATGATCCGACGCATCGACGAGTCGAGCCCGCCGGGAGTGTCGAGTCGCACCACGATGGCGGCGGCTCCGTCGTCCTCGGCGGCTTTGATCGAGCGCGCGAAGTACTTGGCGGTGAGAGGGTCGACGGTTCCGGTCTGCTCGAGGAGCCTGACGACCGAACCGCCTTGAGCGGCGGGGGCCCCGAGGGCTTGCGGGATGGCCAGGAACAAGGCACCTGCTGCCAGGGCCGTGCACCCCAACCGTCGGGATATCGTCATCCCCGTACCATCGAGTGTACGACGCCGGGCCCGGCCTGCACCGATTTACCCCGGTGGTACCCTCAGACCGTGCCCAAGCGCCCGCTGATCCCGCGACCCGCCCGTGACCTCGCGATCCGTGTCTACGGCCGCCGGATGGAGCAGTGGATCCGCGGGGGTCCTATCCCCCACCACGTCGGGATCATCCTGGACGGGAACCGCCGGTGGGCGAAGGCGATGGGCTACACGGACACCGCAGAGGGACACCGCCGGGGCGCCGAGAAGATCGACGAACTCCTCGCCTGGTGCGTCGAGCTGGATATCCCGATCGTGACGCTGTGGCTGCTGTCCACCGAGAACCTCTCCCGCGACGAGCGAGAGGTCGTGGACCTGCTCGAGATCATCGAGGACAAGGTGCGGACGCTCGCCTCGGACAACGATTGGAAGATCCGCGCGCTCGGGGCGCAGGATCTGCTTCCCGAGACGACCCGAGACGTTCTTCAACAAGCCCAAGAAGAATCGGCCGGTCACACAGTTCGCATCCTGAACGTCGCCGTAGGGTACGGGGGCCGGCAGGAGATCTCGGACGCGATCGCCCGGCTGATGGAGTCCTACGCGTCCGAAGGGCTCGAGCTCGACGAAGCCGCGAAGCGCGTCACACCCGACGAGATCGCTCGGTTCCTGTACACCGCGGGGCTACCGGACCCGGATCTCATCATCCGCACGTCCGGCGAGGTCCGCCTGTCGGGGTTCCTGCTCTGGCAGAGCGCGCACTCCGAGTTCTACTTCTGCGACCCGTACTGGCCGGACTTCCGTCGCATCGACTTCCTCCGCGCCGTGCGCGCCTACCAGCAACGCGCGCGCCGCTACGGGCGCTAACCTTTGGCTCAGAACTTGGGGACCTCAACAGTTCGTCCAGCCACCGGCTCGTCGAGCCGCATCTGCAGCTCGTAGTAGTACCCCTCGGCTGTGCAGAAGACCTTGCCGGGTAAATCGTGATAGCCGCCGTAAACCTCCACGGTGAGGCGCTCGGGGAAATAGTCGACCTCTATGCGTTCGAGAGACCAGCAGTCGGCATTTCCGCCAATGAATCGGAGCGTCAGGCGTCTGTCGTCGTTAGATGCAACATCGAAGGAATCAATTCGCACCAGAGTGACATGATCACCCGCTCTGCCGGGTCGAAAAATGCCCTTCGGATCCTGAGATATCACTGCTCCATGCGAGGGTTGTCGTGGCTGTCTATCAGGTTCGCAAGCTGCTGCTGACGCTAATGCCCAAAGTCCGAGCAGAGCCGCCAATAATCGAGTCTTAGCTGCCGAACTCATGCGTCAGACTTACGCCCCGTCGGCAAGGGTTTAGCGGTTTCAGGGAACTGACGAGTTGCCCTGTCGCTGGCAGCCAAGGGCCGTCGCCGGAATCGGAGCGCCGCGATCAAGACGGCTGCTATGAACAATAGAGTCGCGATGCCCACAAGTGCCTTCGTCGGGGTCGCCTTCAGGGATGATGGGGGCTGCGGAGATGCCGCATTACCTTGAAACGCTGCCCCAGCCTCAATGATGACGGCGTCTCGTGGGATATCGTTCTCGGCGATCTCTTCCTCTACCTTCGGGCTTTGAGATTCCAGATCCTCCACGGCAATCTTGAGGCGATTGGCCCTGGTGTCGATGGAGCTCAATACAACACCCTCAATGTTGAACACGGACGCGAACAGAAGATCGTGCCAGCGTTTGAGCTGGACAAAGCTGTATTCGGCATCAAGCACCGTCACATTGTGCCAAGGGCGCCCCTCAAACAGGCTAGTAGGAAACACATCCAAGACGGCCGCTCGAACATCATCGACCATTCCTTCATAGCGTTCGGTCACCAACAAAACGAGTCCTTCACTCGTGGGGTCAGCCATCAGGCCGGCGAACTGCGGAACTCGTTCGCCAACCTCGGCATAGAGGTCGTCACTCGATTGGGCACCAGAAGCATGGCTGGTGATTGCCAAGACAATGAGAGCGGCGCCAGCAAACGCTGCCGTGTTCGCGTATCGCTTGCCATGCATGCCTTCTCCTAACACGAAAATGGAGGCGCGCAGGTGTTAACTGAATCAAGTTCCGCCGACTTCTCGATGCCCAGTATCGTGCTGTAGGCAGAAACCGTGCCGCCTTCCTCAGACCCCCAGAAGATACCCATGAAGATTACGTCGCTCTGTGTGCCTCCCACGCGCATGAACACGGGCGACCCGCTATCGCCGCCCATTGGGACGGGAATCCATTCAACAAGCGCTTGGCAGAGCATCATGGTTATTTGCCTGGGAACGTTCGCGCAGTCATCAATAACAAGCGCGCCTGTCGATCCCGTTTGACTTCCGACCTTTGTCACGAAGTCATCAGGAAGCGTCAGAAGTTCCCCGACAACTCTCCATTTCGCGCCGGCCCATGCGGTTCCTGGAGGAGGGACGGAAGGCTTCGCAATCCGGCCTAGATCGACTGGCGCAGCGGCGAGGTTCCTATCGAATTCTACGTCGGCCCAGCGGCACGCCCACCCAGAAGGGCAAGGACTCCCGGTGAAAGTAGGTGAGTCGTGAACCTCCCAGCCAATCGGATGGTTCACCGTGTGATTCCCGTAGCCGAACCCGTCTTGCACACCGAGATGGCCACAGTGCGCCGCCGTCATGAACCCAGTGAACCCTTGCCATACTGAAGTCGCGCCGAGCGTGCACACTTGCCCTGCCGGCGTAAGGCTCTGGATTTGTAGGCCGCCAACTCGGGGCGCGTGGGGATGTAGTCGGAGGCTGCTCTTAGATACAAACGGCTGAATCTCGCTAACAGCAACCGCTTCCCGTGGGATCCCCAGTTCTTCCAAACTCTCACGGACGGTCCCCTCGTCATCGCTCAAGCTGCGCACCCCAACATGTAGGCGATTCATCTTGTCTTCGATGAAGTTCGTAGTCACCCCTTCGATACTGAATATCTTCGCTGTCGCGGCATCGTGCCACACCTTCAGCTGGTGGAACGAGTAGGTGGCGGGCAGCACAACGATGTCCTTCGATGCGTAGAAGGGAGAGAGCCACTTGGCGAGAGATACCTGTGCCTCGGACGCCGCACTCGATGATTGGCCAACAACGAGGATCCCGAGCGAAGACGGCCCGGCACTAAAGACGCCTCCAAACTCCGGAACTTCAGACCCGACAAGATCCATTAGCTCATGCATCGTGTGGTCGGCAACCAACGGACTCATCTCAGCGACAGGTTCTGATGCGGAACTTGGAGCCGGGGCGATTTGACCAAGCAAGAGAATCATTGCTCCAACCAGAGTGAATATACGTTCGGTGGGCCATGAGCCCCGGACTCGAGTCTCCACCTCGCTCCTCCCCCGAGAAGAAGCCTGAGTACCCTGCACGACGGTGTTACTTCGTTAACCAGGCGAAGTCAAGAGGCTAAGGTCCTAGCCAGGTCGATACAGCCGAACGTCGCAATCGGCCCACGCGATTTCTCTTGCCGCATTCCCGACCGATCAATTTGGGTTCTACACACCGCCGAAGGGCTCGAGCTCGACGAAGCCGCGAAGCGGGTAACGCCCGACGAGATCGCGCGGTTCCTCTACACCGCGGGGCTACCGGACCCGGACCTGATCATCCGCACGTCCGGCGAGGTCCGCCTGTCGGGGTTCCTGCTCTGGCAAAGCGCGCACTCCGAGTTCTACTTCTGCGATCCCTACTGGCCCGACTTCCGCCGCATCGACTTCCTGCGCGCCGTGCGCGCGTACCAGCAACGCTCGCGCCGCTACGGGCGCTAACCCTCCGTCGGCAGCTCCCGTAACACGCAGAACTCGTTACCTTCTGGGTCGGCCAGAACGGTCCACGCCTGCTCACCCTGGCCGATATCGACGCGACGCGCCCCGAGAGCCAGGATGCGCTCGACCTCTTCCGCAGTTGTTCGGTCCACGGGTCGAAGGTCGATGTGCAGACGGTTCTTGACCGTCTTCGGCTCGGGAACCACGCCGAAGATGATCGTCGGCGGCACGATGCCGCGGCGCATTGCCTCGGGCGTTTGCTCCTCGCCCGCGATCTCGACCCAGCCCTTCGGCTTCTCGTCGATGATCTCGTAGCCGAGCACCCCACACCAAAACTCGGCGAGAAGGCGCGGATCTCTGCAATCCACGGCCACTTCCGAGAATCGACTCGCCATGCCGACTCCTCAGACCCCGCCGAAGCGCCGGCCGCGCTCCTGGTATTGACGAACCGCCTCGAAGAGGTGTTCCCGGGAGAAGTCGGGCCACAGCACCTCGAGGAACACCAGCTCCGCATATGCCGATTGCCACAGCAGGTAGTTCGAGATCCGCTGCTCCCCCGAGGTCCGCACGAACAAGTCGACGTCGGGGAGCTCGGAATCATAAAGATGCTTCGCGATCGTGCGGTCGGTGACGCGCGAGGGATCGATCTTGCCGGCGGCTGCATCGGTAGCGATCGCCCGGACCGCGTCGGCCAGCTCGGCGCGCGCGCCGTAGTTGAAGGCGACGGTGAGGGTCATGCGCTTGTTGTCGCGCGTCATCGCGATGGATCCGTCGATCTGATCCATGATCCGCTTCGGGATCCGCCGCTCGCGGCGCCCGATCCAGCGCATCCTAACGCCCTTGGCGTTGAACTCGTCGCGCCGCCGTTCGACGAACCGCTGCGTGTCGTTGAGAAGGAATCGGACCTCTGACGGCGGCCGGCGCCAGTTCTCGGTCGAGAACGCGTACAGCGTCAGGTTCGGGATCCCGAGCGCGAGCGCCGCGTCCACCGCCCGGGCGACCGCGTCCTCGCCGGCGCGATGCCCGTCGGTGCGCGGCAAGCCTCGTTGCTTCGCCCACCGGCCGTTGCCGTCCATGACGATCGCGACGTGGCGGGGAAGCTTGGAGAGGTCGATCCCTTCGAGAGCGCGCTTACGAGGGCTCACCGCGGGACGTGCGCCCAGGCCCGGAGCGGCCGGTCGAAGTGGTACTCGACATACGCGCGGACGAGCCCCGAGGCCTCACGCCGCGCATCGGACGTCACCGCCGACGTCCATTCCTCTTCGAGAAGATGGGTCAGGTACGGAACCGTAGACTCGCCGACCCGCACGGCCGAAGCGTTGCGGCAGGTCTCGCAGACGAGCCCGCCGGCCGCGATCGAGAAGCGATCGTGCGGGCCGGGCCGGCCACATGATGCGCACGCGCGAAGGTGCGGCCGGAACCCCGCCAGGGAAACGGTTCGAAGCAGGAACGCGTCCACCACCGTCGCCGGGTCCTCTCCGCCGGCCAGCGCGCGGAGCGCGCCGAGCAGCAGCATGAACTGCCGCACGTTGCGCTCGCGCTCCTCCGCGACGCGGTCGGTGACCTCGAGGATCGCCTCTCCCGCGGCGAACCGCGAGTAGTCCTCGCGGACCGCCCGGAACGGCGAGATCACCTCGCACTGGGTCACGATGTCGAGCTCGCGGCCCCGGTAGAGCAGGACGTCGACGTGGGTGAAGGGCTCGAGCCGGCCGCCGAACCGCGACTTGGTCTTGCGAACGCCTTTCGCGACGGCGCGGACCTTGCCCGAGCCCTGGGTCATGAGCGTCACGATGCGGTCGGCCTCGCCGAGGCGCATCGTTCGGAGGATGATCCCTTGCTCGGGATAGAGGGGCATCGAAGGTGATTCTAGCCGCGCCTAGCCGAGCCGCTCGGACGCCGAGCAGGGCTCCGGGCCGCCGGGCTCGCCCTTCTGTGGAACCGCCATGCCGGGGGTTACATCGTTGGGGAATACGGTTACCTTGTCGGCAGCTATCAAAACCCGGACCCGATCCAGATCGCGAGGGGCCGTGCCCGCTTTCGCCACCCCCGTGAGGTTGTAGCGCGCCTCCCCGTCGGTCTCGAACATCGCGTTGCGCTGACACCACCACACCGGTCCGTCCCCCGAAGCTGTAGAAGCTCCGAGGAACCCCACGATCGTGCTCCCCGACCGGGTCAGGAACACACGGACATCGCCGGCTTTGTGGAACGACACCCCGTCCGGTATCAGGTCCAGCGGAACCTGCAAAGCGGTCACGCCGGGGCGGTCTGTCGCCGTCGCCGTCGGCGTCGGCTCCGGCGTCCCACCCCCCTTTGGGATGAGCCACGCGAGCGCCAGCCCGGCCAGGCCGGCCAGCGCGATTCGGAGGCGGAACGGGATCGGCCGGCGTGCCATGGATTCAGTAACCGAGCCTCATGACGGATCCGACGTCGCGCTGCCAGTCCTTGGCGACCTTGACCTGCACGCGCACGAAAACCTTGGTGCCGAGGATCCATTCGAGCTCGCGCCGCGCGCGGGTTCCGATCTCCTTCAGCATCGATCCGCCCTTGCCGATCACGATGCCCTTCTGCGAGTCGCGCTCCACGAACAGGATCGCTTGGATCTCGGTCACCCCGTCCTCGCGGTCGATCAGTTCGTCGATGTTGACCGCGATCGAATGCGGAACCTCCTGGTGTGTGAGCTCGAGCGCCTTCTCGCGGATGATCTCGGCCACTAAGAACTCCCTCGGCTGGTCCGAGAAGACGTCGCCTGGGTAGTACTGCGGACCCTCCG
>JBKKCR010000077.1:0-20359 GCA_046712825.1 Actinomycetota bacterium
GCGTTCCGAGGTTCCCGGCGACCCGCACGCCTCCACGGAACCCGGGGACGTAAGCGTTGAAGCTCAGAAGCGTGGCGAGGGTGTCGCCGTTGAATGCTTTCACGTGCGGACCACCGCCGGGCCCGGCTCCCGTGATGATGTCGGCGAACTCGTCGGAGTTGACGTCGCCGGCGGAGACGAAAACGCCGCCGGTGAACGACGAGATGTAGGCGTTGAAGCTATAGATCGTGGCCAGGGTGTCGCCGTCGAACACCCGCACATTCGGAGCTCCGCCCGGGCCTGCGCCGGTGATGATGTCTGCCAGCCCGTCGCCGGTGACGTCGCCCGATCCCACGTGAACGCCGCCCCCGAACGACGAACTGTAGGCGTTGAAGCTCACGATCGCGGCAAGCGAGTCGCCGTCGAAGACGCGCACGTTCGGAGCCCCACCGGGGCCCGCGCCGGTGATGATGTCGGCGATGCCGTCGGAGTTGATGTCTCCGGCTGCGACGTCGACGCCTCCACTGAAGGAAGAGCCGTAGGCGTTGAAGCTGACGATCTTCGCAAGCGTGTCGCCGTCGAAGACGCGCACGTTCGGTGCTCCGCCTTGTCCGGCTCCGGTGATGATGTCTGGGATGCCGTCGGAGTTGATGTCTCCGGCGGCCACCGTTACGCCGCCGCGGAACCCGGGGTCGTACGCCATGAAGCTATATATGGTCGAACCGGTGATCCCGTCGACAACTCGCACCAGCGGCGCGCCGCCGGAACCTGCGCCGGTGATGGAGTCGGCGTGCTCGTCGCCGTTGACGTCCGCCGACGCCACGTACACCCCGCCGCGGAAGCCGGGAACGTACGCCTGATACTCGGGCGACGTCGACGCGCCCGCGTTGGTGAAGGCTCGAACCAAAGGCGCGCCGCCGGGGCCGGCTCCGGTGAGCATCGCAAAGGTTGGATGCGCCGACGCCGGCGTCGCGGAGAGCGCGAGAAGGACGGCGGTTGCGCTCAGGGAAACCAACAGGCCGTTGCTTAGACGACGGAGATGAGTCCGAGCTTGCATGATGGCTCCCCGCGGTAGGTAGGTAGCTCCTAGATCGGCGCAGGTGCGCCGCGTGCTGTGGTCCACCACCTTATAGGCGAAAGATGAGCAATGGGGATCTAGATGCAAAGATGCTTCGCAATGACTAGGCAACAGCGGGAGGATCGCGACATGCGCGGTGGCGAACAGCCCGATCGGATGGTTACCTTCCAGGCGTGAATCAACCCAACCGCCCGGGGCCAACCGTCAAGAAGACGCCTTTCGTGATCTCCGGCGACGATGCGCGGCCGCGGTCCGATGTGTTGGTTGCCGAGGAGCCGCTCGAGATCCGGCTCAGCACCCACGGGGTCGAGCATCCGATCTCGGTCACGATGCGCACGCCGGGGAACGACTTCGAGCTCGCGGTCGGCTTCCTTTACACCGAGGGCGTGATCGGCGGACGCGACGACGTCGATCAGGTTCGGTACTGCGTCGGCGGGCCCGTCGAACAGCAATTCAATATCGTGACCGTGGCGCTACGGCCCGGCGTCACATTCGACCTGGAGTCCGTGAAGCGCAACTTTTACACGACGTCGTCGTGCGGGATCTGCGGGAAAGCATCGCTCGAGGCGATCGCGGTGAAAGGTGCGCCAAACGTGCCGGCCGGTCCAACCGTGGACGCGAAGGTCCTGGGAGGGCTCCCCGAGCAGCTTCGCAAGGGCCAGAAGATCTTCGAACGCACGGGCGGGCTGCACGCAGCCGGGTTGTTCGAGCCCGACGGCACGGTCGTCGCCGTTCGCGAGGACGTCGGCCGGCACAACGCGGTCGACAAGCTCATCGGGTGGCTGGTGATGGAGGGGAAGATCCCGGCGGGAGAGCGGATCATGCTCGTCAGCGGGCGGGCGTCGTTCGAGATCATGCAGAAGGCTCTCGCGGCCGGGATCCCGATCGTGGCGGCGGTCTCGGCGCCGTCTTCGCTCGCGGTGGCAACCGCCGAGGAGTTCGGCATGACGCTTGCCGGCTTCGTGCGAGGCGACTCGCTCAACGTTTACGCTGGTGCGCAGCGCGTCCGCGTCAACGACAACACGGAGTAGAACCGGTGGCCGACGAACCGCAGACCCCGCGGGAGATATGGGCGCTCATCGAGCGCGCCGACGAGCGGGTCAAGTACGCCTCGAACCGCGACGAGAAAACCGCCTACGGCCAGGCGCGCGAGTTGCTCGAGAAGGCTGCCGCCGCGGCCGAAACGGTTCCCGGGGCCGAAAAGCTGTCGGAGCAAGCCCAGATCCGGCTGACCGATCTCGCGAAGCTGGAGTCCGCATGAAGATCGGCCGGCAGAAAGACGACCTCGGCGGGCGCGTTCCGCCGAATCAGCGTCTGACGCGCGGCTGGCCGGTCCTGCACGCATCGCCGGTCCCGAAGTTCAACCCCGCGATCTGGTCGTTCCGCGTGTGGGGAGAGGTCGAGAACGAGTTCGAGCTTACCTGGGACGAATTCCGCGCGTTGCCGCCGGTTCAGACGCAAAGCGACTTCCACTGCGTGACAGGCTGGTCGAAGCTCGACAACACCTGGGACGGCGTCTCGTTCCGCTCGGTCGCCGAGCGCGCCAAGCCGAAGCCGATCGCGACTCACGTCTTGATCCACGCCGAATACGGCTACACGGCGAACCTTCCGATCGGGGCCGTGCTCGACGACGACGTTCTGTTCGCATGGTCGCACGACGGTGAGCCGCTCGAGCCAGAACACGGAGGGCCCCTCCGTCTCGTCGTCCCGAAGCTTTACGCGTGGAAGAGCGCGAAGTGGGTGCGCGGCGTCAAGTTCATGGAGCGCGACGAGCGCGGCTACTGGGAGGTCCGCGGCTATCACAACCAAGCGGATCCCTTCCGTGAAGAGCGGTACAGCTGGCAGGAGTGAGCGTGACCAAGAGAACCGTTACGCGCGAGGAGCTCGACACGCCGATGCTCCCGTACGAGGAGGCGGTGGATCGCGTCCTCGAGGCCATCACGACGGTTCCGTCGCAACGGGTGGCGTTGAGCGCAGCGCGTGGGCTCGCGATCGACGAGCGGATCGTCGCCGAGCACGACGTCCCCGGCTTCGACAACAGCGCCATGGACGGCTACGCGATCCGTTCCTCCGATACCGCCGGCGCTTCGCAGGACAACCCCAAGGTGCTGACGTTGATCGAAGACCTTCCCGCCGGCACTCCGCCGCAACGATCCATCGAATCGGGGACCGCATCCAAGATCATGACGGGAGCGCCGGTTCCCCCGGGCGCGGACGCGGTCGTGCCGTGGGAGGACACCGAGCCGCGCGACCGTGCGACGGTGGCCGTGCTCGCCGAGATCCCGGCGCGCAAGCACGTTCGTCCGCGGGGCGAGGACCTGAAAGCCGGCGACGAGGTGATCGCATCGGGAACGGTTCTGCGGCCGGTGCACCTCGGCGTGATCGCCTCGGTCGGGCGCGATCACGTCCAAGCCGTTCCGCGTCCGCGGGTCGCGGTGCTCTCGACCGGCGACGAGCTCGTTGCTGCCGGAGGGGACCTCGAGCCCGGGAAGATCTTCGATTCCAACCAGGCCTTGCTCTCGGCGTTGTGCGAGGAAGCCGGCGCGAACGTCACGCTCACCGGACTGGTCGGCGACGACCCGAAGGAAGTGATCCGCTGGCTCGAGGACGCCGCCGGGATGGCAGACCTCATCGTCACCAGCGGCGGCGCGTCGGTGGGGGAGCACGATTGGCTGCGCGACGTCCTCGAGCGCTACGGCGAGCTCACGATGTGGCGGGTCGCGATCAAGCCCGGCAAGCCGATCGCGATGGGCCGCATCGCCCGCGCGCCGGTGCTCGCGCTGCCGGGCAACCCCGGGTCCGCGTTCGTCGGTGTCCACGTGTTCGTCGCCGCGGCGATCCGCAAGCTCGCCGGACGCGACCCGGCGCCCCGTTCGGTCCGGGCGCTACTCGCGGAGGACGTGAAAGGCTCGCCGAGCCGCACGCTCTTCTGTCGCGTCCGCCTGGCGGGGAACAAGGCCGTCCCGCTGCCGGCACAGTCCTCGGTCGTCCTTTCCAACATCATCCCAACCGAGGGGTTCGCGATCGTGCCGCCCGGCGGCCTTCCGGCCGGCAGCGAGGTGCGCGTCGAGTTCATCGGAGACCTGTCGTGAGCGACGTCAAGATGGTCGACGTCGGCGACAAGCCGGAATCCGAGCGAGAAGCGACGGCGGCTTGCCGGTTGCTCTGCGAGCCGGCGACGCGCGACAGGCTACTGTCCGGCGCCGTGAAGAAAGGCGATGCGGTCGGGGCAGCGCGGATCGCGGGCATCCTCGCGGCGAAACGCGTTCCCGAGCTCATCCCTCTTTGCCATCCACTTCGCATCACCTCGATCGACGTGGATTTCGCGCCGGCCGATGACGACGCCGTCGAGGTCCGCGCGACCGTTCGGGGGCGCGACCGCACCGGCTTCGAGATCGAAGCGCTCATGGCCGCCTCGATCGCCGCGATGACGCTCTACGACATGGGGAAGGCCGAGGACCCACGCATGCGGATCGAGGCGTTGCGCGTCGTCGCCAAGTCGGGCGGCAAGTCCGGGAGCGTGGCCTTCGAGTGAGCGTCCGCGTCGCGGTATTGACCATCTCGGACCGGCGAGCTCGCGGCGAGGGAGAGGACGAAGGCGGCCCCCTCATCGAGCGGATGGTCACCGACGCCGGCTGCGAGGTCGTCCAGCAAGGCATCGTCGCCGACGAACGCGACCACATCGAGGCCCGTCTGCGGGGCTGGTCGAACTCCGGGGACACCGACGTGATCATCACGACCGGCGGCACCGGGCTCGGGCCGCGCGACGTGACGCCCGAGGCGACGAAGGCGGTGCTCGACTACGAGGCGCCGGGGATCGCCGAGCTGATCCGGGCGCACGGCTTGAAGCAGACGCCGTTCGCGGCGCTGTCGCGCCAGGTGTGTGGTGTGCGGAACAAGACCCTGATCATCAACCTGCCGGGCTCGCCGAAAGCCGTCGCCGAGGGCCTGGACGCCGTTCTGCCGATATTGAGCCACGCGGTCGAGATGCTGCACGGCGGAGCTCCGCCCGGGTAACGGGTTTACGTGCCGAAACGCGCCAGCGCGAAGCGCTCGAGGGGAAAGGGCGGCGGCGTAGCGCCGGTCGCGAGTCGCGCGAGCGCCTCGCCGATCAGCGGCGCGAATTTGAAGCCGTGCCCGCTGCACGGCGAGGCGACGATCAGCGGGCCCCGCTCGTCGATGACGAAATCCTGGTCGGGGGTCAACGTGTACAGACAGCTCTCGAACGCCACGGGCTCGGGATCCAGGTCGGGAAGCGCGTCGGCGACGTAGGCGGAAACGCGCGCGGCGCCTTCGGGGTCCATCTCGAACGACCGGCCTTGGGCCGACGTCCGCTCGCTCGCCGCGTGCTCTGCGACCTTCACGCCGGCCGCGCCCGCGAATGCGGGGACGCCGTAGCGGATGATCGCGCCGTGATGGATGAAGGGCACTATGTCGACCGCTGAGCGGAAGTAAAAGACCTGCTCTCGGGTGACGTGGACCGGCAGCTCGATGCCGGCCGGTCCCAAGAGGGTCTGAGCCCATGCGCCGGCAGCGACGATGCATCTCCCCGCGCGGAGATCCCCAGTCCCCGTGCGCACCGTTACCCCGTCGTCGTCCGGGTGCAGCGAGAGGACCTCGGCTCCTTCTCGAACCTCGGCGCCGGCCTTCCGGGCTTGCCCCGCCATCGCGGCCAACGCTCGCGCGGCGCCGAGCACTCCCGTGTCGGGGGAATACACCGCCGGCCCTTCAACGGCGAGCCACGGGAAACGCTTCTCCGGCACGGCGAGCTGTTCGACCGCGGCTCCGCATGACTCCAACGCCTCGGCGACGCCGTCCAGGACTCCCGGATCGCCGACGTCGACTCCACCAGTAACGCGGAGGATCTCGTCTCCCGAGACCGCTTCGAGCTCGCGCCAAAGTGGGAGCGCCGCTTGAGCCATCCGGACGTAAAGCGGGTCGGGATAGGCGAATCGGAAGATGCGCGTCGCTCCATGCGACGACCCGCGCGTGTGATCGAGCGAGAACTGTTCCACCGCGACGGTCTCGTGCCCGGCCAGCCCCAGGCGCCACGCAGCGGCGAGACCCGTCACTCCGCCGCCGACGACGCAGACCTCGACCGATTCCATGGGAGCGCGAATGCTAGCGCCCGATTTCTCCGGACGCGCCCTCGCGGTATGCTTGCTCGTAGTTACCGGCCGGTAACCCCCGACTGAAGGGGGCCGGACCGTTCCCGACAGGAGGCGCGATGGACTTCCGGGATAGCCCTGAAGAGGCCGCGTTCCGCAACGAGATCCGTGAATGGCTCGAGACCAACATCCCCGCCGACTGGGATCGCTCGCAGCTTTCGCTCATCCCACCCGAGGATCGCGTCGACATGCTCAAGGACTGGCAACGGCGTCTCCACGAAGGCGGATGGGCCGGCATCTCCTGGCCGAAGGAGTACGGGGGCCGCGGCGCGACCCTGATCGAGCAGGCGATCTTCAATCAGGAGGTCGCGCGCCAGAAGGCGCCGCCGCCGATCAACGTGATCGGTCTGGGCATGGCCGGACCGACGATCATCAATCACGGCTCGCACGAGCAGAAGAACCGCCACCTCGAGAAGATCCTGTCGGCCGAGGAGATCTGGTGTCAGGGCTTCTCCGAGCCGGGCGCCGGAAGCGACCTCGCCGGGCTCCGCTCGACCGCGATCCTGGACGGCGACTCCTGGATCATCAACGGGCAGAAGGTGTGGACGTCGCTCGCGCACGTTTCGCAGTGGTGCATCTTCCTCGCGCGCACCGACACGACCGCGCCGAAGCACAAGGGCATCACCTACTTCCTCGTGGACATGTCCTCGCCGGGGATCGAGGTCCGGCCGCTGCGCCAGATCACGGGGAGCGCCGACTTCAACGAGATGTTCTTCACCGACGTTCGCGTGCCGCGGGAGAGCATCCTCGGCGAGGTCAACGACGGCTGGCGCATCGCTATGACGACCTTGCTGCATGAGCGCGGTACGCTCGGCTTCGCGCTGTCGGTGGGAGCGAGGGTCGCGCTCGACGAGCTGATCGGCCTCGCACGTGAAACCAAACGAAACGGCGTGCCCGCGATCGAGGACCCGACGATCCGCCAGCGGCTCGCGTCGCTCCACGTCGAGGTGGAATCGCTGCGGCTCAACAACTACCGGGCACTGACCGGCTTCATGAAGTCCGGGATGCCGGGCCCCGAGGGCTCGCTGTCGAAGTTGATCTGGAGCGAGTCGATGCAGCGGCTCGGCGACCTTGCGGTCGAGATCCTCGGCCCCGCCGGCATGCTCGAGAAGTGGGACGCGAACCCGCGCGTGAACACGTGGCAATTCATCCACTTGCGCTCGCGCGGCCACACGATCGAGGCCGGCACCAGCGAGATCCTTCGCAACATCGTCGCCGAGCGCGTGCTCGGCCTTCCCAAGCATAAGTAGGGAGCGACCATGGACTTCGGGTTCACCGAGGAGCAGGAAGCGCTTCGCAAGTCGGCGCGTGAGTTCCTTACCGACCGGTCGACGACCGGGCTCGTGCGCGACCTCATGGCGTCCAAGACCGGCTTCGACGAGAAGCTGTGGAAGGAGATGGCCGATCTCGGCTGGATGGGAACGGCCATCGCCGAGGAGGACGGCGGGCTCGGCCTGTCGCTCATCGAGCTGGCGATCCTGGTCGAGGAGATGGGCCGGGCGCTTCTGCCGTCGCCCTTCTACTCGTCCGTCGGACTCGCCGCGCCGGTGATCGCCGCGACCGCCGAGGGGGCACTGCGCAAGACGCTGCTGGGCGGGATCGCCACGGGCGAGCTTCGGGCGACGGTCGCGATCCCCGAGGAAGAGGGACGCTGGGACGCCGCCGGCATCAAGGCGAAGGCCACCCCGGTGGACGGCGGCTACAAGCTGAGCGGCACGAAGGTCTTCGTCCCCGACGCACACCTCGCCGACGAGATCGTCGTGGTCGCTCGGACCTCGAAGACGAAGGATCCGCGCGAGGGGATCTCGCTCTTCCTGGTTCCCACCTCCGACAAGAAGGTCAAGGTGAAGACCCTCGACACGATCGACCGCACCCGGCGCCTGGCGCAGGTCAAGGTCGGCGGCGTCGAGGTCCCCGCCGACCGCAGGCTCGGCCCGGAAGGGGGAGCGTGGCCCTTGCTCGAGCGGGCTCTGGACCGCTCCGCCACCGTGCTCGCGGCCGAAGCGACCGGCCTCGCGACCAAGGTGCTCGAGCTTTCGCGCGACTACGCGAAGGAACGCACGCAGTTCGACAAGCCGATCGGCACGTTCCAGGCGATCAGCCACCGGATCGCAGACATGCTCGTCCTCACCGAGAACGCGCGTTCCACGACGTACTACGCGGCGTGGGCGATCGAAGAGGGCGTGCCCGACGCGGCGCTCGCGGCGGCGACGGCAAAGGTCGCGGGGTCCGAAGCGGCGCGGATCGTCTCCCAAGGCGGCATGCAGGTGCACGGCGGCATCGGCTTCACCTGGGAGCACGACATGCACCTGTACTACCGCCGCGCGAAGTGGGTCGAGCTGTTCCTCGGCGATCCGTCGATCTGGCGGGAGCGGGTCGCGAGCCTCTTCGCCTAGCGTTGGTCCAACCCAAGGTCGAGCCCCGCGCCGCGTGGCTCGACCGCGAGACACCCGAAGAGAAGCGCAAGCGCGCCGCCCTGATCTATCGCCGGCTCGACAAGGCCTACCCGGACGCGAAGTGCGCGCTGAACTTCTCGACGCCGCTCGAGATGGTCATCTCGACCGTTCTCTCGGCGCAGTCGACGGACGCGATGGTCAACAAGGTCACGCCGGCGCTGTTCGCGAAGTATCCGACACCTGAGGCGTACCTTGCCTCGCCGCCCGGCGAGCTCGAGCGCGACATCCACTCGACCGGCTTCTTCAACCAGAAGGCGAAGTCGATCCGAGGCCTGTGCGCCGTGATCCTCGAGGAGTTCGGCGGACAGGTGCCCGACACGATGGAGGGTCTCTTGCGGCTCCCCGGCGTGGCGCGCAAGACCGCCAACATCGTGCTGGGTAACTCGTTCGGCAAGGTCGAAGGGATCGCGGTCGACACCCACGTCCACCGGCTGGCTCGCCGGCTCGGGTTCAGCGACGAGCACGACACCAACAAGGTGGAGCGCGACCTCATGGCGCTGTTCCCGAAGAAGAAGTGGTTCCGGCTGACCTATCTGCTCATCGAGCACGGACGCGCGGTCTGTCAGGCCAAGGTGCCTCGGTGCGAGGAGTGCGTCGTCAACGACCTCTGCCCGGCGTCGCGCGCGCCGACGAGCAAGCGCAAGCGCTAGCTCTAGCCCTTGCTCTAGCCCTTGCTCTAGCCCTTGCTCGCGACCTTCTCGGCGAGCTTCCGGAACGCGGCGGCCGCGCCGCCCTTGAGCACCGTGCCGTGACCGAAGCATGCGACGTCGAAGTCGAGCGCGGCCAGCTTGGCGATGCTGGTCCTCACCGCCCCGTGGTCTTCGGTGTAGATGCCGAGCGGCGGCGCGAGGCGACCCATCATCCGCGCGGCTGCGTCGCCGACGAACAGGGTCCTCCTCGACGGCATCAGGAACGAGAGATGGCCGGCCGTATGTCCAGGGGTGTGGAAGGCGATGAGCCCGCCGGCGATGGGGAGCTCGTCCCCGTCGCTCACTTCTCGATCGACGCGCGCCGGGGCGGCCTTGGGCCCGAACCGGACGAAGCCGGAGATGCCGGCGCGCTCGACGATGTTGCGACCCGGTGGCCGCGGCGGGGCGACGTCGCCTTGGATCACTCGGGCGTCGGCCGGGTGCGCCCACACCGTTACGCCGGGCTCGGCCGTCAGCTTCGCGAGCCCGCCGACGTGATCCATGTGGTGATGGGTGACCGCGACGTTGCGCAACGGGCCTCCGCCCGCGTCGGCCAAGCCCTTTCGGATGCTGTCGACCTTGTTCGGCAGGCCGGAGTCGATGAGCGTCAGCCCGTCGTCGGCGATAACGAACGCGCTGACGTACGCCATGGATATCGCCCAGACGCCGGGCACGATCTGTTCGGCCGCCATGCGCGCCAGCCTATACTGGGCGCCGTGCCGCGCATCTACACAAAGACGGGCGACGACGGAACCACGGGCCTGTTGTACGGGGGCCGTGTTCCGAAGGACGACGCTCGCACCGAGGCGTACGGAACGTCCGACGAAGCGGTCGCAGCGCTCGGCGTCGCACGTCCCCAGATCGGCGACGCCTCCCTGGCAGACTTGATCGTTCGCCTCCAGCGCGAGCTCTTCGTCGTCGGCGCCGAGCTCGCCACCGGCAAGGAGGCGTGGTCCAAGCTGGTGCCGGGCACGACGAAGGTCACCGAAGAGATGGTGGCCGCGCTCGAGACCTTGATCGACGACTACGTCGCTCGAACCGGGATGCCGAAGGAGTTCGTGGTGCCCGGCGAGACCCCGGCGAGCGCCGCCATCGATCTCGCGCGAGCGATCGTACGCCGCTGCGAACGGCAAGCCGTCCGCGTCTTCCACGACGGTCTGCTGTCGGACGGCGAGGTCGTTCGGTACCTGAACCGGCTCGCGGATCTGCTCTTCGTGCTGGCGCGCTACGAAGAAGCGGGTTTCCGCCCGCTCCGCGAGCGTTAGCTAGGGCTGCAGGGCCGCACGGACGAAGTAGTCCTCGGGCGGCTCGCGCGGAGGTTCCCGGCGCGCGAGCGCGGCCTCGACCATCGGAGCCAGTCGGTCGGCCTTGACGCGGTCCCTTTCGTCGGCCGCTTCCGCGAACTCTGGCATGACCTCGGTCGCGAACAGCTCGAGCGCCTCGCAGATGTCCTCGTGGCGGTTCCGGCCGGCCTGGCTCACGAAGATCACCTGATCGACGCCCGCCTGTTCGTAGCCTCGGACGAACTCGCGGATCTGATCGGGCGTTCCGATCGCGCCGCGCGCCGACCCGAGCGCCTGCTGGAACAGCTGCGCGGCGAGGTTCACCTCGGTCTGAGCGGCGACGTCGCGGTCGAAGCCGAACAACGCCCGATTCCGCTGGAACTCGTCCCAAACGGCGGTACGGCTCGGTCGGTGGTCGCCGAACACGTAGTAGTGGCCCAGCGAGTAGCCGAAGAAGTGGCCGCCGTCGAGGCCGCGGTCGATCGCGGTCTCCTCGTCGCGGTGACACATGAACGGCGTCGTGATCGCCACGTTGGGGTTGACCGCGAAGCCGGCGGGGACGCACTGATCCGACGCGAGCGTCGTGTAATAGTCGTCGACCCACGTCTTCGCGTCTGCCGGCTCGATGAACGAGAACGACAGCGCGCCGAGGCCTTTCGAAGCAGCCATGTGGATCGTCTCGCGTCGCGAGCACGCTACCCAAAGCGGCGGGTGCGGCTTCTGAGCCGGCTTCGGCACGACGTTGCGTGGCGGCATCTTGACGTAGGTGCCGTTGTAGCCTGCGAACGGCTCCTCGACGAACATCCGGGTGATCGCGTCGATCGCCTCGGTCCACTGGTCGCGTTTCTGCGCGCGGTCTATGCCGAAACCCGCGAGCTCGACCTCGCTCGAGGCTTCTCCGGTGCCGAACTCGACCCGGCCGTTCGACAGGAGGTCCAGCGTTGCGATGCGCTCCGCGATCCGGGCGGGGTGGTTGAAGTTAGGCGGCAGCTGGACGATGCCGTGTCCGATCCGGATCCGTTCGGTGCGCTGCGTCACCGCGCCGAGGAACACCTCTGGCGCCGAGGAATGGCTGTACTCCTCGAGGAAGTGGTGCTCGACCTCCCAGACGTAGTCGATGCCGAGGCGATCGGCGAGCTCAATCTGCTCGAGCGCGTCGTTGAGGAGACGGCGCTCGTCGTCGGGTTCCCAAGGGCGGGGGAGCTGGTGCTCGTAGAAGATCCCGAACCGCATCGTCGCGCTCCGTTTTGGGCCGGCCCGGTCCGACTGGGGGCCGGGGCAGCATAATGCACGCCGTGTCCGGGGCGTGGTGGCGCGAAGGGGTTCTCTATCACGTCTATCTGCGTTCGTTCGCCGACTCCGACGGCGACGGCGTCGGCGACATCGCCGGCCTGATCTCACGGCTCGACCATCTCGCGTGGCTGGGGATCGACGGCGTCTGGGTGTCGCCGGTGATGCCCTCACCCAACGACGACTGGGGCTACGACGTTTCCGATTACTACGCGGTCGATCCCGCGTACGGCACGCTCGAGGACGTCGACCGGCTCGTCGCCGAGGCAGACAAGCGCGGGATCAAGGTGCTCTTCGACCTCGTGCCGAACCACTCGAGCGACCGGCACCCGTGGTTCGTCGAGTCGCGGTCGTCGCGGGACTCGACGAAGCGCGACTGGTACGTCTGGGCCGATGCGGCGCCCGACGGCGGCCCGCCGAACAACTGGGTCGGGAACTTCTTCGGGCCGGCGTGGGAGCTCGACGAGGCATCGGGTCAGTACTTCCTCCACTCTTTCCTCGAGACGCAGGCCGACTTCAACTGGTGGAACGACGACGTGCGCGAGGCCTTCAAGGATGTGTTCCGGTTCTGGTTCGACCGAGGTGTCGCGGGGTTCCGGATCGATGTGGTCCACAAGCTCGCCAAAGACCCGGCCCTGCGCGACAATCCGCCGGCGACCGAGGGCGATTCGTTCATCGAGCAGGCGTGGGGCCAGCGCGAGCTGCGCAACGCGAACCTCCCCGAGACGCACGAGGTGTTGCGGGGATGGCGGACGGTCGCCGACTCCTACGACACGGCGCGTGTCCTGCTCGGCGAGACCTACGTCCTCGACATCCCGACGATGGCTTCGTACTACGGGCGCGGGGACGAGCTCGATCTCGCGTTCAACATCCCGTTCTTGTACGCACCGTTCGCTGCCGACGCCATGCGCGCGATCGTCGAGCAGACCGAAGCCGCGATCCCTGAGGGTTCGTGGCCGGTTTGGAACGGAGGCAGTCACGACATCTCGCGCTGGCCGACGCGATGGTGTGGCGGCGACGAACGCAAGATCCGATGCGCGCTGATGATGCTCCTCACACTCCGCGGGACGCCCCTGCTCTACTACGGGGACGAGATCGGCATGGAGGACGGATCGGTTCCCATCGAAGAGTCGCTCGACCCGCTCGGGAAGCGCATCGCCGGGTTGGTGACGGCCGGCCGCGATCCGTCACGGACGCCGATGCAGTGGAGAGCAGGGCCGGGCGGCGGGTTCACGGAACCCGATGTGAAACCGTGGCTCCCGTTCGGCACTGCCGTGGCGTGCAACGTCCAGCAGCAACGCGACGACGCCGGATCGGCCCTTACCCTTTGCCGGGACTTGATCGCGCTGCGACGGCGCTCGAGCGAGCTGCGATCGGGCGCTTACCGTCCCCGCGAGGCGCCGGCCCGTGCGTGGGTCTGGGATCGAGGCGACCAGACGGTGGTCGCGCTCAACCTGTCGGACGAGCCGGTATCGATCGAAGATCTGTCGGGCACGGTCGCGATCGGGACGCGCAGGGAACGCGACGGCGAGCATGTCGAAGCAACGGTCGCCCTCGCGCCGTGGGAAGGGGTAGTTCTGCAGCGCTAGGAGTAGGAGTGATCTTCGTCGGGGTAAACCCCGGCCGACACTTCCTCAGCGTAACGCCGCGCAGCCTCGGTGATCGTTTCCCGTACGTTCGCGTAACGCTTCACGAACTTCGGCCCGGGCCCGTCGGTCAATCCGAGCAGGTCGTTGACGACCAGCACCTGCGCGTCACAGTCCGGTCCTGCGCCGATCCCGATCGTCGGGATCGAAAGCGAAGCAGTGATCTCGGCTGCGAGCGCCGACGGCACGCACTCGAGCACGACCGCGAACGCGCCCGCCTCCTCGAGCTCCTTGGCCCACATCTTGATCCGCACGGCTTGCTCGTCGGTCCGGCCCTGCACCTTGTAGCCGCCGAAGAGGTGGACCGATTGCGGAGTGAGGCCGAGGTGTCCCATCACCGGGATGCCGCGGTCGGCCATCGCGGAGGCAAGCTCCGCCTGAGGTCCCTCGATCTTCACGGTGTGCGCGCCGCCCTCCTTCAAGAATCGGCCGGCGTTGCGCAACCCCTCTTCGACCGAGGTCTGGTAGCTCATGAACGGCATGTCGCCGACGATCAGCGCGTTGCGGGCGCCGCGGGAGACGGCACGGCAGTGGTGAAGCATCTCGTCCATCGTGACCGGGATGGTCGAGTCGTAGCCGAGCACCACCTGACCCAAGGAGTCGCCGACGAGGAGCACCGGGATCCCGGCCTCGTCGAGGATCTGTGCGGTCGGGTAGTCGTAGGCAGTGAGCATGACGAACCGCTCGCCGCGTGACTTGCGCGCGCGCAGGTCGTGGATGGTGATGGGCATGGAGCCCTCCTCCCTAGAGGCCCTCGCGGTGAGGCCTGCGCTCACCGGTCCGTGGGTCCCCTGGCACACCTATTGTGACAGACCGGGCGCGGGAAGGGGAAGGGGAGGAGGCGGTAGAAAAAGACCGGCCCCAGAGGCGCTCGCCGTGTGGGCGGTCGCCCCCGGGGCCCGGGGGGAAGCGAAGCTGGTTAGGACGCTGCCGATATCTCGGCCTTGTGACGGCGCCACTGCTCGACTTCGTACTCGGCGCGCGTCTTGAAGCTCATGAAGCGGGTCGGCGTGCTGCAGGAGTTGCAGATCTCCTGCTCGTTCTCGAGGAACGACTGGCATCGGGTACAGGTCTCTAGGCCGGCAACATCTTGGTTCGGCTTCCGCATCTCAAATCGCCCCTTCTCAGTACGCGGTCAAGCGGCTTCTCTATGTGTTTTCGGAAGATAGCTTCGAAAAGTTGAACCGGGAAAGGGACAAGAAGAGCGAACCCGATAGGACCTATGTCTGGAGATCTGGACAAACGGGAGTCTCTAGTCGGCCAGGGCCCTCGCGATGTCTCGCATCGAGACCATGCCGACCACCTGATCGCCGTCCAAGACCGGGAGGTGGCGGAAGCCGCCCTCCACCATGACGCGGAGGGCTTCCTTGACGGGGGTATCGGGCCCGGCAGTCGTCGGCCGCTTGGTCATCCACTCGACGACCGGGCGCATCGGGGCGTCGAACGCTCCCGACATCGCACGAACGACGTCCCGTTCGGTCAGGATCCCGACGAGGCGCTCGCCTTCCATCACGAGGGCCGAGCCGATGTGACGCTCTCCCATGACGGTCGTCGCTTCCGCGAGCGTGGTCTCTGTGTCGACGGAGCACACGGGCTTGGACATGAGATCTTCGATATTCATCGCGACTTCTTCCCTCCACGGGAGCCGGGCCGGCTCCACTCGCGGAAATGGTTGGTGATCGGCAGGCGGCGATCCTTTCCGAAGGCGCGGGTGGTGATCTTCACCCCGGGCGGCGCTTGTCGCCGCTTGTACTCCGCGCGGTCCACCATCTCCACGATCCGGCGGACGATGCGAGCGTCGAACCCCATGCGCACGATGGACTCGACCGGCCGGTCCTCCTCGACGTAGGCATGGAGGATGGGATCGAGCAACTCGTACGCCGGGAGCGAGTCGCTGTCGAGCTGATCCGGGCGGAGCTCGGCGCTCGGTGGCTTGGTGAACACGCGAGCGGGGATCGCCGTGGGGCCGCTCGCGTTACGCCAGCCTGCCAGCTCGTAGACGAGCGTCTTCATAACGTCCTTCAGCACCGCGAACCCGCCCGCGAGGTCGCCGTACAGCGTCGAGTAGCCGGTCGCGAGCTCGCTTTTGTTCCCCGTCGTCAGGACGATGTGACCGAACTTGTTCGAAAGCGCCATCAGGATCGTGCCGCGCACCCGCGCCTGGAGGTTCTCCTCGGTGACGTCGGGCTCGCGTCCGCGGAACGGCTCTTCGAGCGTGCCGAGGAAAGCCTGGTGCGGATCGTTGATCGGAACGACGATGAAATCGATCCCGAGGTTGGTCGCGAGCTCCTTCGCGTCCTCGAGCGACTCGTCCGACGAGTACCGCGACGGCATGGCGACGCCGAGCACGTTCTCGGGTCCGACGGCGTCGGCAGCTACGACGGCCGTGAGGGAGGAGTCGATCCCGCCGGAGAGACCGACGACGCACGAAGCGAAGCCGTTCTTCCGGCAATAATCCCGCGTTCCCAGCAGCAGTGCGCTGTAGACCTCTTCGATGGGGTCCATCGAGCGGCGTGTGCGGGCCGGCGGCTTCGGGCGCGCTCGCGGTTTCTTGGGTGCGGGCGTCAGTCGGACCACCTCGTTGCGCCGGGTCAGGCGCGGGGGTTTGCCGGGCACCTCGAGATCGACGACGAGCAGGTCTTCGGCGAACTGGGCGCCGCGGACGATCAGGCGGCCTGTGGGGTCGTAGACCAGCGAGTCGCCGTCGAAGACCAGCTCGTCCTGACCGCCCACCGTCTGCAAGTAGACGAAGAACACCTTGTTCTCCCGAGCCCGCTGGCGCAGAAGGACCTGCCGCTCGAAGCTCTTGTTCATGTGGTACGGGGAGGCGTTGATGTTGACGATCACTTCGGCGCCCGCCTCGGCCAGCGCCTTGACGGGCCCGTCACCGATCCACGCGTCCTCGCACACGCTGATGCCAACGGTTATCCCCTCGATCACGAAGACCGGGTACCGGTTGCCGGCCGTGAAGTAGCGGATCTCGTCAAACACCCCGTAGTTGGGCAGGAACGACTTGTGATAGACGCCCTTGATGGCGCCCCTCCAAAGCACCGCCGCCGCGTTGTGTATGCCCGCATCGGTGCGATCCACGAATCCGGCGACGACCGCGGTCTCGCCGACGCCGGCGGCCAGCGCCTTGAGCTGGCTGAGGTTCTCCTCTACGAACGAGGGCTTGAGGACGAGGTCCTCGGGCGGGTAGCCGGTCACCGCAAGCTCGGGGAAGACGGCGAGGTCCGCCTCGGCGCGCTCGGCCTTGGCCAGCCACCGCCTCATGAGTGCCACGTTTCCGCTGAGGTCGCCGACCGTCGGATTCATCTGGGCCAGCGCGAGCCTTAGCGTGCGCATCCTCTGAAGGCTAGCGCGGCCCGCGCAGGGGTTGCCACCACCATGGGAGAATCTTCCGAGCGCGCGTTGGGGCGGCAGGGGGAGGGCCCATGACCGTGAAGCTGTCGGACCGGATGAGCCCGCACGAATCGGTCACGTATTTCTTCGAGCAGGCGGCCGAGCGGATCGACCTGGACGAGGAGATGCGGGATGTGCTGCGCGGCTCCTACCGGGAGATGCAGGTCCAGGTCCCCGTCCGCATGGACGACGGCCACCTCATGGTCTTCAACGGCTACCGCGTCCAGCACAACGGAGCCCGCGGGCCATACAAGGGCGGCGTCCGCTACCACCCCTCGGCCGACATCGACGAGGTGCGCGCCCTGGCGGCCCTGATGACGTGGAAGACGGCCATCGCCGACCTGCCATTCGGCGGCGCGAAGGGCGGCGTCCAGTGCGAGCCGTACATGATGAGCGAGGCGGAGCTGCAGAAGCTGACCCGCCGCTACACGCAGATGATCGGCTACATCCTCGGCGTCAACCGCGACATCCCGGCGCCGGACATGAACACGAACGCACAGACGATGGCGTGGATGATGGATGCCTACGGCCAGCGCTACGGCTACGCGCCGGCGTGCGTGACCGGAAAGCCGATCGAGCTCGGGGGATCGCTCGGTCGTGAGGCCGCGACCGGGCGTGGGGTCGTCAACGTCATGCAGGAGTACGCGAAGGACAAGGGGTTCCCCCTCGAGGGCGCGACCGTCGCGGTTCAAGGGTTCGGCAACGTCGGTTCGTTCGCGGCGCGGATCGCGGCCGAATCGGGCGCGAAGGTCGTCGCCGTGTCCGACGTCCGCGGGGGCATCTACGCCGACACCGGCCTCGACATCGAGAAGGTGTGGAAGCACCGCGACGAGACCGGCTCCGTCGTCGGGCTGCCGGGCGCCGACGCGATCTCGAACGACGATCTGCTCTTGCTCCCCGTCGATTGGCTCGTCCCCGCAGCGCTGGGCGAAGTGATCCACGAACGGAACGCCGCCAAGATCCGCGCGAAGGTCGTCGTGGAAGCCGCCAACCATCCGGTGACACCGATCGCCGACGCGACCCTGGACAACGCCGGGATCGTCGTGATCCCCGACATCCTCGCCAACGCTGGGGGAGTCACCGTTTCCTATTTCGAGTGGACGCAGAACATCCAGCAGTTCCGCTGGGACGAAGAGCAGGTGAATACCCAACTCGCGAAGGTCATGGCGAAGGCGTACGCGGACGTCGCGGCGCGTGCCGGCGACTGCCGCAACCTGCGCGAGGCTGCGTTCGTCGTCGGGGTCTCACGCGTCGCCCGGGCTGCGCGGCTGCGCGGGTACGTGTGATCGGGCGGCGCTGGTAGGCTCGACCGCGTGGGATAGACGGGGAGGACGACATGTTCGGAACGGTCGGACACATGAAAGTGAAACCCGGGAAGCTCGACGATCTCGTCAAGCTGATGGGCGAAGACCAGCGCGACGTCGACGGCTCGGTCGCGTACTACCTCTACAAGGTCGAGGGGAAGGACAACGAGCTCCTCATGGTCGTCGCTTTCCGTGACAAGGAGTCGTACTTCAAGAACGCCGACGACCCCGCTCAAGACGAGTCGTACCGAAAGATGGTCGCGCTGCTCGAAGGCCCACCGACGTGGGAAGACGGCGAGATCATCGCGAACGGGAGCTAGACTCGTCTCGTGGATCCGACGCGCGACCAGATCTCCTACGTCCTTCGCACGGTCGAGGAGCGGGACATCCGCTTCATCCGGCTGTGGTTCACGGACGTCCTGGGATTCCTGAAGTCCTTCGCGATCACCCCGGCCGAGCTCGAGGTCGCGTGCGAGCAGGGCATGGGCTTCGACGGCTCGGCGATCGAAGGCTTCGCCCGCATCCAGGAATCCGACATGCTCGCGCGGCCCGACGCCTCGACGTTCCAGATACTGCCGGTCTCGCGCGGGAACCCGTACCTCGAGGCGCGGATGTTCTGCGACATCGTCACCCCAGATCACGCGCCCTTCCCCGGCGACCCGCGCTGGGTGCTGCGACGGAACCTCGAGCGCGCGGCGGCCAGAGGTTTCACCTTCTACGTGCACCCGGAGATGGAGTTCTTCCTCTTCAAGTCGTCGACCGAGCCGGTGCCGCTCGATCAAGGCTCGTACTTCGATCAGACGCCGCTCGACTCGGCGCAGGACTTCCGGCGGCAGGCGATCCAGACGCTCGAGCAGATGGGGATCTCGGTCGAGTACTCGCACCACGAGGTGGCGCCGTCGCAGCATGAGATCGACCTGCGATTCGCCGACGCGTTGACGATGGCCGACAACATCATGACCTACCGACTCGTCGTGAAGGAGGTCGCGCAGGAGCGGGGCATGCACGCGACGTTCATGCCGAAGCCGATCCAGGGCCAGTGGGGGAGCGGCATGCACACGCACGTCTCGCTGTTCGAGGGCGACCGTAACGTCTTCTTCGACCCGAAAGGCCAAGCGCACCTGTCGAAGGTCGGCAAGCAATTCGTTGCGGGGCTGCTGCGCCATGCCCGCGAGATGACCGCGGTGCTGAACCAGTGGGTGAACTCGTACAAGCGGTTGGTGCCGGGATACGAGGCCCCGACGACCGTGGGTTGGTCGCGATACCTGCGCTCTGCGTTCGTGCGCGTCCCGGGAGCCAAGCCCAAGAAGGAGGCATCGGCGCGCGTCGAGATCCGCTCGCCCGATCCGGCGTGCAACCCGTATCTCGCCTTCTCGGTGATCCTTGCCGCCGGGCTGCGCGGTATCGAGGAGGGCTATGAGCTCCCCGACGAAGCGTCCGAGGAAGTGGACGCCCTTACGCTCGAGGATCGCGCCGCGAAAGGCATCCAGTCGCTGCCCGACGATCTGTCGGTCGCGTTGAAAGAGATGGAGCGCTCCGAGCTCGTCGCCGAAGCGCTCGGCGAACACGTCTTCGAGCAGTTCCTGCGCAACAAGCAAGCGGAGTGGAACGCGTACAAGTCCTACGTGTCGCCCTTCGAGATCGAGCGCTACCTGCCGCTGCTGTAGTTGGGACGGGTCAGGATAGCGTCGACACCAGCGGGTCCAGGCGAGCGAGATGGCCGGTGGCGCCGAACTCGGTGTAGAGGCGGTGAGCCAGGCGAAGCTCGCGGGCGTGCCCGGCTGTGTCCCCGATGCGGGCGGCCAGCGCCGCGAGGTCCTCTCGTACCAACGGCTCGTAGCTCACCGCGCCGGTCTCCCGGATCGCTTCGAGCGCGTCCTGGAACGCCGCGCGGGCGAGCTCTGTCGATCCCTCGTCGAGCAAGATACGCCCAATGACGTGATGCGCCTCGATCTCATATGTCTTCGTACCGAGGCGCCGCGCTTCGGCGATCGATTCCTCTGCCGTCTCGCGTGCCCGAGGATCTCCCGTGGCGAGGTAGCATTCGGCCACACGGCTGAGGGT
>JBKKCR010000078.1:0-6423 GCA_046712825.1 Actinomycetota bacterium
CTTCGCTTTGCATCGAATTAAGCCACGCGCTCCGCCGCTTGTGCGGGCCCCCGTCAATTCCTTTGAGTTTTAGCCTTGCGGCCGTACTCCCCAGGCGGGGTGCTTAATGCGTTAGCTGCGGCACGGAAGATCAAAAGTCCCCCACACCTAGCACCCACCGTTTACGGCTAGGACTACCCGGGTATCTAATCCGGTTCGCTCCCCTAGCTTTCGCGCCTCAGCGTCAGGAGTGGCCCAGCCATCCGCCTTCGCCACCGGCATTCCTAGCGATATCTGCGCATTTCACCGCTACACCGCTAGTTCTAATGGCCTCTACCATCCTCAAGTCAACGCAGTATCCGACGCAGTTCCACAGTTAAGCCGTGGGATTTCACGCCGGACTTACGTAACCGCCTGCGCGCCCTTTACGCCCAGTGAATCCGGATAACGCTCGCCCCCTACGTCTTACCGCGGCTGCTGGCACGTAGTTAGCCGGGGCTTCCTCGTTGGGTACCGTCACCGGGCGAAGCCCGGCTTCTTTCCCAACAACAGGGGTTTACAACCCGAAGGCCTTCGTCCCCCACGCGGCGTCGCTGGATCAGGCTTTCGCCCATTGTCCAAGATCCCCTACTGCTGCCTCCCGTAGGAGTCCGGGCCGTGTCTCAGTCCCGGTGTGACTGATCGCGCTCTCACGCCAGTTACCCGTCATAGCCTTGGTGGGCCGTTACCCCGCCAACAAGCTGATAGGCCGCGAGCCCCTCTCAGAGCAGAAGGTTGCCCAACCTTTTGCCTGCTGCGGGATGTCCCACTGCAGGGTCATCGGGTATTAGCGTTGGTTTCCCAGCGTTATCCCCGTCTCTGAGGCAGGTTGCTCACGTGTTACTCACCCGTTCGCCGCTCCGTAACTCGGAGTATTGCTACCCCGAGTCCGATCGCTCGACTTGCATGTATTAGGCACGCCGCCAGCGTTCATCCTGAGCCAGGATCAAACCCTCCATCGAGGTCACTCCTGCGACCACCGAAGTTTGCTCCGAAGAGCTACCTCCGGGGCAACAGGCGTTTGATCTCTTTGCAAGGCATTTCAAAGGAGTCCGCTCTTTGCGTGGCCCGAGTCTCGCTTACCCGAGAACTCGAGCTTCAGCTGTCTCTCGCTATGCAGTTTTCAAGGCGCAGACAGCCCAGACTCCACCCTTATCTCTCTAAGGTTGGTGTCCAGGAGGTGTGTCACCGTCCCCAGTGGACGGCAGAGGGATAGTATAGCCCTCACTCGCGAGAAGGCAACCGGCGCGAGCGTCCGCGAAAACGTGCGCTGAGCAGGGGGGATCGGTCAATGCCCAAGCCTGGTGATCGAGTCGTCGTCGAAGGATCGAAGGTCGGGGGCGGCCGCAGGGAAGGTACCCTGGTCGAGACCCTCGGAAGCCTGATCAAGGTTCGTTGGACGGACGGAGGCGAGACGATCATGGCGCCGGGAGCCGGAGCGGTCAGCTTCTTGCCGGGATCGGCCAAAGCCGCGAAGGGCAGCACGGCGGTTCCGAAGAAGAAGGCTGCGAAGCCGGCGGCGAAAGCGAAGTCCGCGAAGAAGCGCTAGATCGCCGGGGTCCGGTCGAGCTTCGCATTCAGCTCGGCCAGCCGAACCTCGAGGTCGGCGACCCGTCGTGTAAGGAATGCGGTGGACCCGACGCGCTCGGCAACTCGAAGGATCGCTTCCCGCACCTCGGTCACCTGACCCTGCATCGCTTCGACCCGTTCGGTCGCAGTGCTCGCGACGGTTTCGGCGAGGCCCGCCACACGATTCTCAAGCGCGCGGATCTGCTGAGTCAGGACGGCGACGCTCCCGTCGGTGCCGGCACGTCCGCCGGCGAGTCGCGCCTCATCGACCGCGACCTTCCCCATGAGTGTGTCGAACGACGAAGCGATCGAACCGACCCGCTCGGCCATCGCGCTGATCCGTTCCTCGTACGCTTTTTCGCGCCCGGCCATCTCGTCGCGGAGCTGCGAGGCGACGACCCCGAGCTCTTCGCTGAAGGAGCCGCTGTCGACGCGCGTTCCCGCGAGCGCTTCACCGACGCGGTTTTCGACCTCGGCGACGACCTCGTCGGCCCGCGAACGCGCTTGCTCCACGAGATCGCTGATCGCACGCACTTGCTCGACGCTGGTACCGGAGAGCGCTTCGACCTCACCGTGCAACCGCGCTTCTGCAGCCTCGACCGCCATGCGCGTCGCTTCGAGTCCTTGCGCGAGTTGGGCGCGGATCGCGTCTACGGAGGTCTGCTGCCCGTCGAATCGTGAATCGATCAGCTCCGCGATGTGCGTGTCGATGCCGACCCACGCGTCGCGCAGATCTTGCGCGGTGTCGGTGACGGCGGTGAGCGCATCCTCGACGCGCGCACGCATCACTTGCATCTCGCCGGAGATGCGGCGGGAGTCTTCTTCGCGAGTGGTGACGACGCGCGCGATGTCGAGTTCTATCGAGTCGAGGCGCGCCTCGAGTGCGGAAAGGGAGTTCGCTACTTCCAATTGGCCGAGCACCTCTAGGGATGGAGAGGAATACGGTCGTTCGGCGGTTTTCGCACCGCCTCGAGAGGTGTTCCTAGGGGAAGTCATCGGATCCTCCGAGGTAAGGTCGGTAAGGCTACCGGGCGAGAGTGGGAAAAACAACGCCCCAGCTAGAACTACTCGCAGTGGTCAGGGAAAGCGGAACGTACGCACCTCAGCGCCGGCGATCGCTTCGGCGACGAAGGTATCCAGGTCCAGCTTGCTTTCGGCCGCGCGCACCTGATCGATCGTGGCTTTCGTCGCGGGCCGTTTCGGCTCGAAAAGAACGCACGCTTCTTGACAGGGCGCGCTCGAAACGCCGAACGTGCCGAGCACCGCGGCCTCGTCGACGATCTCTTCCTTGTCGCGTCCGACCAGCGGCCGGAGGACCGGCAGATCCGCCGCCTCCTCGACGGCCCCGAGGTTCTCGAGTGTTTGCGACGCAACTTGTCCGAGCGAATCTCCCGTGACGAGCGCGCCCGCGCTTTCGCGGCGGGCAACCTCGGACGCGATGCGCATCATCATCCGACGGTACAGAAGCGTGCGGAGCGGCTCCGGACACTCCGCTGCGATGATCTTCTGCGACGGGGCCAGCGGGAGCAGGTAGAGGGTCGTCGCGTACTGGTGGCGAGTGAGGATCTCGACGATCTCCGCAACCTGACGCGCGCTGGACGCGTCCGTGTAGGGCTGCGAGTGGAAGTGCGCGAACACGACGCGAGAGCCGCGACGCATCATGCGGGCGGCGGCGACGGGCGAATCGATGCCGCTCGAGACGAGCGCGACGACCTTGCCCGACGAACCGACCGGGAGCCCACCCGCTCCTTTGCGTCGATCCGCATACACGATGACGAGCTCCCCCACGATCTCTATATGACAGGTCAGATCGGGTTCGGACAGGTTGACGCGCTTGCCGCTCCGCTCGAGCAGATAGGCGCCGACCTTTTCGTTGATCTCGCGGGACGAGAGGGCGAATGCGGAGTGCGCCTTCCTGGCGCGCACGGCGAACGTCTCGAAATCTCGCTCGCGAGCGACGCTCCATGCCACTTCTCCGAGCCCGTCCGGATCGAGCCGGCCGCCTACCCCGAGTCCGAAGTTCGCCACGCCGAAGACCCGCGCCAACCGCTCGGCGACCAGTTCGCGGCCGGCCTCCGGTTCCAGCGCGATCAGGACGCGACCCGGGAGCTTCCGCGGCTTGTCGGCACCCGTGCCGGTCAGGGCGGTGGTGAGGTTGCGTACGAGGATGTTCTCGAACAACGAGCGGTTGCGGCCCTTGAGGCCGATCTCGTGATAATGGACGATCGCGTAGGGACGGGTGGGCACGCCTTCAGTGTAGTCCCTGCAGGAAACCCTATTATCAGCTTGTGAAGCACCGATCGTTGACCGTTGTCGTGAGCTTGCTGCTGGTCGCCTGTGGTGGCGGCTCCGCGCTCACGGCCAAGGACCTCGCCCGCATAATGCCGTCGGCTGCGGATGCGCCACCGAGCACGCAGATCGACGCCGAGTCGTCGGGCCCGAAGGTCGAGCTTGAGGAATTCGTCACCGACAACGACGTCAGGATCCGGCTTTCGCAGCTCGGCTTCAAGGTCGCTTGGACCACGTCGTTCGCGACGGCGAACTACGTGCCCGACAAGGACAAGGCTCCGGTGGGTTCGGCGTTCTACGGAACCTTCGCCGCCATCCTGAGGGACCAGAAGGCCGCCGCCGACGGGTTCGACTTCTACGTCCGGCGGCTGAGGGGCCGGGCCCAAGACCTCACCACGCTCGTGATGCAGGATCTGGGGGACGAGGTCTTCTCGTTCCGCTTCTCCACGCTCGACGACACGCCGCTTCCGGGACTCGCCATCTTGTGGCGAGTGAAGAACGGGCTCTTCTCGCTCGTGGGTGTGGGCAACCCGAGTCCCGATCCTAAAGCTGCGCGCGCTCTCGCCGCGAAGATCGCCGCGCGGGCAGAGAAAGCGGGCTAGCCCTAGAGCGCGCAGCTGCCGGTGGCAACGGCACGGGTACCGTTCTTCGCGGCGTCGTAGGCGCGATCGATCTCGTCGGCTGTGAGCGCGTACGCCTCGTTCGGGTCGTCGGCTGATGCCGCGAAGATCATCCCCCGGACGATGCCATCTTCGTCCACGAAAGGACCGCCCGAGTTCCCCTGGATGACCTTCGCTGAGAGCACGTACACGTCGCGAGAGACGAGCTTGCGGTTGTAGATGTCGCGGCCGACCGCGTCGGTCATCGCCCGCACGCGGGCAGGCGAGATCCTGCGCTTCCCCCCGCCCGGGTACCCGATCGCTGCGCCGTCGGTCTGCCGTCTCGCCGGCTGGGTGGTCATCTTCAGGATGTGATCGGGGGTCGACGACAGCCGGAGGACGGCGATGTCGATGTCGGTGTTGATGAAGACGACGACACCACGGATGGACCCGCCCTGCGGATCGATCACGCGGTGACCTGAGGTGCCGGCCACGACGTGGGCGGCGGTGATGACATGCCGGGAATCGAGCGGGAAACCGCTGCCGTCGACGACGCCGCCGCATCCGACGCTCTCGATCTTGTAGGTGCCTTCGGCTGCCGCGAGGATCTCGCCGTCATTCGCGAGCGATGCAGGTGGAGGCTCGACGCCGGGGGCGAGCGACGGGTTCAGCTGCGCGAAGACGTCCGGGAAGCCCGACTGGTCGAGGAAACGCCCGATCTCGGCCAGGATCGCAGGCGGCCGGGGGAAGACCTCGTCGATCGCGCGCAGGATGGTCGAGTCTTTGACGGCACGCGCGAGCGTCGGCGACGGCCCGCGTTTGAGCGTGGACCCGAGGAACCACGCCCCGATGAGCGCAAAGAAGACACCGATGATCCCGCCGAGGATCTGATCCACCTTGCGCGCACCGATCCTCGAGATCCGCTTGCGAACCGCGAGGCCGAGCGCCGCGACAAGTGCCTCGAACAGGAACGCGATCCCAAGGAAGACGCCGAGCCCGAGGAAGGCTTTCGTGGTCACGTCGTCGGGGTTGATCGCGTTGACGATGGGCGGAGCGATCACCGAGCCGAGGATCAGCCCCGCGAAGAATCCGCCCCAGGAAAACACTTGCAACAAGGCGCCCCGCGCCAGACCGGACCACAAGGCGAGCCCGATGGAAACGAGGAGGACGAGATCGATCCAGTTCACCCGGCGGCTCTCATTCCGGCGGAATACTACGTGAGCAGGCGACGCGTGGGAGTGAGATCAGGCCTCTCGTGGTGTCGGACGTCCCGGCTGCTCCTCGGGGTGATGGGAGCGCTTCGGCACCATGACCTTGCGCCGGAAGTAGAGGACCTCCACGCCGTCCTGGTTGTAGCCGCGGGTCTCGACGCTAATGATGCCCCGATCCTGCTTCGACTTGGACTCCTGCTTGTCGAGAACCTTCGTCTCCGCATACAGGGTGTCACCGTGGAACATCGGGGATGTGTGCTTGAGGGATTCGACCTCGAGGTTCGCGATCGCTTTGCCGGAGACGTCGGGCACGCTCATGCCGAGCGCGAGCGAGTACACGAGGTTTCCTACGACGACGTTGCGCTTGAACTGGGTCTGCGTCCCCGCGTAGTGCGCGTTGGTGTGGAGCGGGTGATGGTTCATCGTGATCATGCAGAACAGATGATCGTCGTACTCGGTGATCGTCTTGCCGGGCCAGTGCTTGTAAACATCGCCGACCTCGAAGTCCTCGAAGCAGCGTCCGAACGGTCGGGCCTCGCCCATGACATCCTCCTCACGCGAACCGGTCACTGCAGCAGGGGGAACGAATCCGAAAGAGGACCGAGCAACTCGCGCTCGGCCGTAGTTAGGTTCTCTCGCCCCGTCCCGACGATCGCGAAACGCTCGTCCTCCATCCCGAGGCGACGCAGATCCGTCCCGAGCAGCCCGCGCAAGACGTCGCACGCGGCCTCGAGCCC